>JAOUHD010000225.1 GCA_029865345.1 Nitrospira sp. | reverse complement strand
GCGACGCTCTTGTTGAGACCTGCGAGCAGAGTTGGAACTTGCTCGTTCAGTGATGTCGTGAGTTTGACTAGGTTGTCGGCACTTCTGGCCGCACCGTTCAAGCTTTGCTCAATCTGAGCCTTGTGAGTGGCAATGGTCTGGGCTACATCCGAGACATCCTTGATCGTCCGCTTCAGCAGTATGCGATTGTCTTCATCGAGAACCTTTGCTGCTCCTTTCGCCGCGGAATCAAGATCAACCAACAGTTGAGCCAGACCTTCCTCCGAGAGTAAGCGGGACACTGCTTCATCCAAGCGGAAAAAGAGTGAGGGACCAGTCTTGATGACCGGATAGGCTTGTCCCTCCTGGACCTGCAACGAAGACGCATCCCGACTCCCTCCGGTCAGATTGATGGTGGCTAGCCCGGTCAGCCCCTGGGTTTCCAGTACGGCGATTGTGTCGGTCTTGATCGGTGTTCCGCGCACAATCTCCATCGTCAGCAGCACTTCCTCCGGATTATTAGGATTCAAGGCAATAGCCTTGACCCGGCCCACATCAACACCCCGATATTTGACGGTGGAGTCGACGCTCAATCCTGCGACCGACTCCTTCATATAGGCCTCGTATCGGTCGTATGTACCACGGTAGTCGGTCTTCCCTAGCCATAAAATGCCGACTAGGACAGCCGCTCCAAGAAACGCGACGAACGACCCGACCAAGATATAGTTGACTTTTGGTTCCATCTCTTTGCGCCTTTATTCGTCTCTATCTCGCCGCTCGAATTTCAGAGACGAACCGTGTTCCTCTGACAATGGGCCTCACGTGTGCGGCCCATTATGGTTCCACGCAGCCTGTTCGCTTGCCGCCCTTCCCCGTGGGCCACGGAAGTATTCACGGATAATGGGATCGTCTGATCGGGACAACTCCTGCATGGTTCCGATACCCAGGACCGTTCCGCGACCGAGCACTGCCACACGATTGGCGATCCGCCACAGTGAATCCAGATCATGTGTCACCATCACCACCGTCAGCCCCAAGAGACTTTTCAATGAGAGTACGAGGTCATCAAATCCTGCAGCGATGATCGGATCGAGCCCAGCGGTCGGCTCGTCGAGAAACAACAATTCCGGATCCATCACAATCGCTCGGGCCAGCGCAGCTCTTCTTCGCATCCCTCCGCTGAGTTCGTTGGGATACTTCACGGCACTCTCCGACGGTAATCCCACCATGGCAATCTTGGCAGCGACAATATCACGGATTAGTGCCTCACTCAGCGTCGTATGCTCGCGCAGGGGCACGGCAACATTTTCCGCCAGCGTGAACGAGCTGAACAACGCGCCATGCTGGAACATCACACCGAACCGCCGGTGAATCGGTCGGCCGTTGCCCTCTTCGAGCTGCCGACTGTCTACCCCAAGAATTCGAATCGTTCCGGCCGAGGGCGTGATCAGACCGATGATCTCTCGTAATAACGTAGTCTTGCCGCACCCATTGCCACCAGCAATTGCAAAAATTTCGCCCCGTTGAATAGAGAGACTGATGTCCTCATGCACGACAGCCTGTCCGAACTTCGTCACGACGCGACTCACGTCGATCACCGGTATCTCAATGTTCGTAACCGACGGCATCAGAAACTACCCTTCACACCTGTCTGCATAGCCGCTACAGGTCCCACCAATTGAGCAAGATACTGCAGAGTGCGTCGAAGACGATTACGAGAAAAATCCCCTGCACGACACTGATGGTGGTGTGTCGGCCAACGTCGTCGACACCACCTCTGATCTGAAACCCTTGATAACAGCCCACCAAGGCGATGATCGCCGCGAAGAATGGCGCCTTCCCTAATCCGATCAGCAAGTGTCGCACGGGAACCGCTTCCTCGAATCGAGCGACAAACTCGACGAAACTCACATTGAGTTCCCCCAACGCGATCAACATGCCACCGAATACGCCCACGACATCCGCATACACCGTCAACAGAGGGAGAGCGATGACCAGACCAAACGCTCGCGGCAGTACGAGCAAGTTCATCGGCGAAATGCCCAGTGTCCGCACCGCGTCCAATTCTTCCGTGACCTTCATCGTGCCGATCTCGGCAGCATAGGCCGATCCCGACCTCCCGGCAATGAGGATCGCCACAATCAACGGCGCGATTTCCCGCAACAGGGAGATACCGACCAGATCCACGATGAAAATGTTCGTGCCGAACTTACGGAGTTGTTCTGCGCCCTGATAGGCAATCACGACACCGACCAGAAACGTCAGGAGGCCGGTGATCGGCAAGGCCCGCACACCATCCACTTCCACGATCCGCAAGAGCGCCCGCCACCGAATGGAGCGTGGCCGTATCAGTGCTCGACCGAATGCGATGGTGCTTTCTCCGACAAATGCGAGCGCACGAATCGTGGACACCTGCCGGGACTGCACGGCACGCGTGAGACGTTCCACCCAGCTCATCCCGCGACCCGCACCGCTTCCCTCGGGTCGAGACCACTCGACTTCTACTTTCCTGAGCAACTCGTCGAATTCAGGTTTCAACCCCTGGAGTGCAGTCTGCTGCCCCTTGTGCCGTACGCCGTCGATGCAGCGCTGCAGTATAAGCGCGCCGCCCGTATCCATGGCCGTCACTTCGCCGACGTCGTAGAGGACGGTAGGGGTCTCAGGCCATCGAAGCGCTCGGCCTCGCTGCTCCAGGCGGGACAAATTTGGAAGAGTCCAAGATCCTCGGCAGCGAATCACATTGTCCTCGACAGAGATACTTGCCTGTTGTTCCACCAGCTTCACTCCGTCAATTGCTTCGACTCGTCACGCCGTCACACATCACGCTTCATGAGGGCCGTCGCCTGAAGACCACAAGAAGGCCCTCACGTCCGCTCACGTGTTCCCCATTATAGCCTTCAGCTCCGCTCCCGTAATCACCTCACGTTCCAACAAAAGCGTGGCGCCTTGCCGCAGAATAGCTTTCTTGTCTTCCAGCATCCGCTTCACCCGTCCGTACTGCTCGTCAATGATCCGCCGCACTTCGCAATCAATTTCGCGGGCGGTCTCTTCGGAATAATCGCCTTTTTCGGAGGCGATAGGAAGTTGGAGGAACTGGGGCTGTCGTTCT
>JAOUHD010000224.1 GCA_029865345.1 Nitrospira sp. | reverse complement strand
AGAACGACAGCCCCAGTTCCTCCAACTTCCTATCGCCTCCGAAAAAGGCGATTATTCCGAAGAGACCGCCCGCGAAATTGATTGCGAAGTGCGGCGGATCATTGACGAGCAGTACGGACGGGTGAAGTCCTTGCTGGCGGAGAACAAAGCCGTTCTCCAACAGGGCGCCACACTGTTGCTGGAACGCGAAGTCATTACCGGGGCTGAGCTGAAGGCGATTCTAGAGGGCATGTAGAGTGCACTCGGAGGTCTGTTTACGGTTTTCTGACATGGATCGGACAGATGTGATGCTCAGACTTGTGAGGAGTCCGATCAACCGACGACGTGGGATCGATGGAACAACAGGCAACCATTTCGGTCGAAGATAATATCATCCGCTGCCGCGGCGCTTGGATCCTTCCGAACCTGGCCCAGCTGGAGCGAGGAAGTCGAGCGCTTCGATGGCCAAATATGTCCTCCGTTCTCTACGACGTCGGTGGAGTGACCGCCATGGATACCGGCGGTGCGCTCATGCTGCTGCGTTGCATCAGCGACATACGTCGCAAGGGACAACAGACGTCGCTCGAAGGGCTCAAGCCAGAGTTCACGGAACTGCTGAGGAGAATCGAAACGCAGTGGCCTCCCCTGGAGCGCGGAGGAACGGTCCGACAGAGAAGGATTCGATGGACCAAGGCTCTTCCTCAAGTTGTGCGGGCTCGGCGAGCCTCCGTTCTTCGTGCGCTTGCGTTTCTTGGGGAGAGCACCGTCGCCTTCGGCCGATCGCTGATTCGGCCACGCTCTGTTCGATGGCGGGCGCTCTTGCGGATCGTAGAATCGGATGGAGTACGCGCTTTGCCGATCACCGGCCTACTGACGTTTCTGGTCGGGGTCGTTATTGCCTACCAAGGAGCGGAACAGCTGCGCAAGTTCGGTACGAACATCTTCATCGTCGATTTGGTCGGCATTTCTCTGCTGCGAGAAATCGCGCCGTTGATCGTCGCCATCCTCATCGCCGGCCGATCGGGTTCCGCCTATGCAGCCGAAATCGGCACGATGAAGGTCACGGAAGAACTAGATGCGATACGAACACTGGGCATCTCACCCATGAACTTGCTCGTGCTTCCGCGGGTGATCGGCCTCGTCATTGCACTCCCGCTGTTGACGATGTACGCGGATGTCGTGGGAGTCTTCGGCGGCATGCTGATCGCCTTGAGCGAACTCAACGTGAGCTTTGTCGAGTTTATCGATCGATTCGAAGAAGCGGTTCCGTTGCGGCAATTTCTCATCGGGTTGGGAAAGGCGCCATTCTTTGCAGCGATCATTGCCTTGGTGGGCAGCTATCAAGGTTTTCAAATTCGAGGCGGCGTCGACGATGTCGGTCGACACACCACCATCAGTGTCGTGCAGGGGATTTTTTTCGTGATCGTATTCGATGCGCTCTGCAGCATCCTTCTCAATTGGTGGGATCTTTAGCAGGTTGTGCAGCTTGTGTAATGTGAGAGGTCGCTCCTGATGCCGTTGGCCACGAACATTGAGACACTGGTGATCGAAGTGAACCATGTCGCCACAAAATTTGGAGAGGCCGTCATACATGAGGACGTCAGCTTGTGCATCAACCGGGGGGAGATTTTTGCGATTGCCGGCGGTAACGGGTGCGGCAAGACCACGTTGTTGCGGGAGATCATCGGTCTGATCACACCGACGAGCGGAACGATACGGCTCTTTGGATTAGACAGTCGCCGGTTGGTGGCAGGCGACGGCTATCCAATCCACCGCCGATTCGGGGTGATGTTTCAGCATGGCGCCCTGTTTAGCTCGCTCACGCTGGCGGAAAACGTCGCCGTGCCGTTGCGCGAGCATACCACTCTCAGCGAGGCGCTGATCCGTGATGTGATCGCGGCAAAAATTACTATGGTAGGATTGGCGCCGGACAGTGCCCACAAATATCCCAACGAACTCAGCGGTGGTATGCGAAGAAGAGCTGCGCTGGCCCGAGCGATCGTGATGGATCCCGAACTGCTGTTTCTTGATGAACCGACGGCCGGTTTAGATCCGATCATCGCTGCGGGATTCGACGAGCTCGTCCTCTCGTTGAAGAGTCTCATGGGGCTGACGGTTGTCATGGTGACGCACGATCTGGATTCGTTGTGGCGCATTGCCAATCGTGTGGCGGTTCTGGGGGGTGGGAAGGTCCTGGGGGTGGGGAGCATGAAGGAGTTGTCCCAGTCGGACGATCCCATCGTCCGTGAGTACTTCCGCGGACCACGTGGTAGAGCGGCGAGCGAACAGGCGGCATGGAACCACAATGGGCCGCACACGTGAGGGCCATTATCAGAGGAACACGGTTCGTCTCTGAAATTCGAGCGGCGAGATAGAGACGAATAAAGGCGCAAAGAGATGGAACCAAAAGTCAACTATATCTTGGTCGGATCGTTCGTCGCGTTTCTTGGAGCGGCTGTCCTAGTCGGCATTTTATGGCTAGGGAAGACCGACTACCGTGGTACATACGACCGATACGAGGCCCATATGAGGGAGTCGGTCGCAGGATTGAGCGTCGATTCAACCGTCAAATATCGTGGCGTCGATGTGGGCCGGGTCAAGGCTATTGCCTTGAATCCTAATAATCCGGAGGAAGTTCTGCTGACGATGGACATTGTGCGCGGAACGCCGATCAAGAACGACACAATCGCCGTACTGGAAACCCAGGGGCTGACCGGGCTAGCCACCATCAATTTGACCGGAGGGAGTCGGGATGCGCCTTCGTTGCAGGCCCAGGAGGGACAAGCCTATCCGGTCATCAAGACCGGTCCCTCACTCTTTTTCCGTTTGGATGAAGCCGTTTCTCGCTTGCTCTCAGAAGAAGGCCTGGCCCAGTTGTTGGTCAATCTGGATTCCGCAGCAAAAGGCGCGGTCAAAGTCCTCGACGAAGAGAATCGGACGCTTCTTAAACAGACGATCAAGGATGTCTCGGATGTAGCCCAGACCATTGCCGCTCACAAGGCTCAGATTGAGCAAAGCTTGAACGGTGCGGCCAGAAGTGCCGACAACCTAGTCAAACTCACGACATCACTGAACGAGCAAGTTCCAACTCTGCTCGCAGGTCTCAACAAGAGCGTCGC
>JAOUHD010000105.1 GCA_029865345.1 Nitrospira sp. | reverse complement strand
TGTCGAAGCGGGAGTACAGATCGCTCAGCCTATCCACATGTGTTTCGGGCTCGCCCACCCGACCGGGGTCCAGCAGATCACAATCGACGTACAGATCTGCGAAGGGGCGCAGGCGCGAGTGCTGTCGCATTGCCTCTTTCCTCTCGCGCAAGCAGCGGAACATCGGATGCAGGCCGTCATGGAGATCGGACCAGGCGCATCGCTGATCTATACCGAAGGCCACTACCACGGCCCCCATGGGGGCATGCAGGTTCTGCCCCATGCGACGATCAAGATCGGCAAAGGCGCCCGTTACTTTTCCGACTTCTCGTTACTGTCAGGCTCAGTGGGGAACCTCGACATCGACTATCTTGTGGAAGTGGAGGAAGAGGGCATCGCCGAACTCAGCGCGAAGATCTTCGCGCACAAGACCGATCACATCACGCTCAAAGAAGCGGTGATGCTCCGCGGGGAGCGATCGCGGGGACTGATCAAGACACGCGTGGTGCTCGATGGCGAAGCCCGCGCGGAAATCACCGGGATCACCGAAGCCCACGCAAAAGGAGCCCGCGGCCACGTGGATTGTATGGAAATCGTGCAAGGCCAGGCCCAGGCCAGCGCGATCCCTATCGTCAGGGTGTTTCATCCGGAAGCAAAAGTCACCCATGAGGCAGCGATCGGCAGCGTGGACAAGAAAGAATTGGAAACCTTGATGGCGCGGGGACTCACGCCGGAGCAAGCAGTCGAGATGATCGTGAGTGGAATTTTACGGTGACCGGGCCTCTAGGTCAACGCCATGATCCCACAGCCTACGCAGGACTCTTAAGTCGTGTCTAACTAGCTGTTGAAAAATATTCTTGGGCTCTCGAACTCTCGGGAGGTCACGGACAGAGCCAGATAATCCCGCAGGATGTTCAAAAAGGCCTTCAGCAAGACCGCAGCGAGCGAAGAGGCGAAGCGTAGACTGTTTTCACCCACACCCACCCATCGCCTGTATGAACAGGCGTTTGCCCTGGCCGTACGTTGAGCCTCTGAGCGAGGCGAGAACGACGCTGGAGGCCATTTTCAACATCCTGCAATCACGAATCGGTGCGCACGCGGAATCGCGGTTCCAGTGCCTTCAAGTTTTCCATGATGCCGGTATACTCCAGTTCCGCCATGGGCAGCATGGCAGCACCGAAGAACCCTTGGCGTCGCATGCCGATGGCTTTGTCGGAGACGGTGTCCCGTACTCGGTTCCAGAACGGATGGGCGAACGCGTCCGCTGGTTCGGTAAACCGTCCTTCGTGCATGGCGAAGGCGGCACAGGTGATCACCGGAGGACCATCGAAGTAGCTGATACCCGATTGCAGCGGGACCGGCATCAAGGGCATTTGGTGAGAGCCTCGCATGCCACCAGCCACATACGAACCGATTGCATAGGGCGCTAAGATCTCGCCCGTCGCCGGAAAATCCTTTTGTACCCTCACTAACATCACCGGGTCGTCCTTGCCGGTATACTTCCCGGCAATGTTATGCAACCGTGAGGTGGATGCCGCCACGGCTTGCTCACCACTGGCAACGGACCACACCGATTCCACGACGTAACGTTCGGTGTCTCGGAGCAGCGAAGCGATTTCGTAGAGTTCTTTCGGAGCAGTGAGTTCGATAATCCGGTCCCCTTCCGTATGATTCACGTCCATGATGACGAAGCGAAAGCCTTGCGCCATGTTGGGCGCCAGGATTAAACCCGGGGTATTCATGGGGTCGGCGAAGGCCAGGTACAGCGGGAGATTAAAGGCGCCGGGATCAGTCTTGTCAGCCGCAAAGAACAGAAACGGCTCATTCGGCCGCTCGTTGAATTCCATCTCCGCCACGGCCGGTCCCATCCCGCGCACATTGCCTGAAAAGGCGTCTTTCAACAAATCCTGACCGGCACCGTACAGCCCCTGCTGTTTCGCCACCGCCGTCCCGGCGAGGAAGGCATCCCAAGCCAGTTTATGGACGGCTTCGTGCCCTGCGCTATGCCGGTGGCTCATCAAGATCGCAATATCGTCACCGGTACTGCTGATGTAATGGTCGATCAACAGCGAGGCGCCATGCTGGGCAATATGATTCCGAACGGTTTCCAGCAATTGCCGAGAGGGACAGATATGGCCGCCGATAGAACCGATATCGGCTTTGATGATGCTGAGTGTGACTTTCATGGTGATACTCCTCCTCTACGACAATGGAATAGAGTTCCTGCCTCCGTCTATGTTGAGCAATCTCAATGCCACAGCGCTCATGGACGGATCTTTCATAAATTCCGGTGATTCCGCCCATGGATACAGGAGGCATGACACCGGAATCTGGCAATCCGTTGGGGTAGGCGGCTACAGGGAGGTGAGGCTTAATGAGGCAAGATGCGACAGAAGACGAGTCCCTCCACAGGCCAAACACGGGATGTACGCATGCCTCCAACATGCACACACCTCATAGAATTGGATCGACGTTCGCTGCCCCTTCTTGTTGTACCGCAGACGGCGTCCACAACATCCAACCGGCCAACCGCGCCATCTCAACCCTCCTCTTCTGGCAGGATGCGGAAAAAGACCGCCAGCGGCGTTCTCGCTTCGCTCAGAGGCTCACCGCACGGCACAGAGTACGATTCACCTCTTCGCTCACTGCGGCCTTGCTGCCAACCTTTTTTCGCATCCTGCATGGCTGTTCTGCGTTCACTCACACTTGGATATTCGTGACGGCTACAGAAGTAACCATAAGTTCTTCCGCAACCTGCTGGTTCCCATTTGCCCAAGGCTGAGGCACTTCGTTTGCATTGCAGACGGACCGTCACGGGACTATTGAAGAAACGGACGAGCGAACGGATGCATTCACATGACCAATGGGGTATTCCCGCAAAGGGAGGATTTCTGTGCTGATGTATGTTTTGTTTCGGCGAGTATTGATTATGTTACTTCTTCAGCTCCAACTGTTGGTAGGACCGTCGTTCTTTCTGGGGTTGCTCCCGTTGTCGGAAGCGGCCGAGAAGGTGGAGGAGCGGTCGCGTTTTTGCCAGGGTTTTCTCTATTGCAGAGAAACCAAGGGGGACGCGACGTATACCCAAGCGTTTCTCTATCTCTATTCAACGGAAGAACGCGGAAGCTATTCTCGACTCACGCTCATCCCCTTTTACTCCCGCGAAATGAATCCGGCTGAAAACTATCTTCGGCAGAGCGTGCTGTGGCCTCTCGGGATTTCTGAGCAGAAGGGCGATGCCTCGTACTTCCAACTGCTTCCGTTGTATTGGCATGCGGAGGATCCGTCACGACGCTACACCGTCTTCCTCCCCGCCTATTTCGAGTACGCTGCGGAAGACCGGAGCTACACGTACCTGGTCCCGTTCTATGGACATCATCAGCGCGGCGACTATTACCATCGGTATTACGTGCTCGGTCCGGTTGCGATCGCCACCTATGACAAAGAGACCGACCTCAAGGAGTGGGATATCCTCTTTCCGCTGTTCCATTATGGTTCAGACCGGAATGGGTATGAGACCAGGGTCTTACCGCTCTACCTCTCAGGCAAGAATAACAAAGAGGGAACCTGGTACCGCTATCTGCTTCCTTTCTACGGCCAGTCCGTTACACCCGAGACAAGCCTGAGCTATCTCTTCCCGCTCTACGGCTCGCTGACCGATACCTCCACTCAGGAATCACGCACTTCAATCCTCGGACTGCCGCCGCTACCACAAACAACCGCTCCGGCACTGGCCTTCTATGAACATACCTCGAGACCGGCCTTCTACTCGGACCGGCTGTTTCCGATCTATCGCTACTCGTATTCAACGACAGACGATCTCAGTCAGCTGGACCTCATTGCGCTCTTTCACATGCGAACAAGTCCCACCCTCACCGCCCATCGCCTGTTCCCGTTGTATTCCTATGAACATGACCGCCAAGAGAACCTCCTCGGATGGTCTCTGCTGGGTATCGATCGCTTTTCTCTGGCCGGATACGGTCATGACTCCAAAACAATGTGGCATCAGGTGGTGCCACTGTACCGAGTGTCCGAAGATTTTACGACGCAGACGCACAGCACTGACGTCCTCGGCTTCGGCCCGCTCTCGTTCTTCCGGTATTGGAAGAGTCCAGAAGGCCTCGGTCACCGATTGTTCCCACTCTATCAGTATGATCATCCTGAGGCCGAGGAGTGGCACTGGTCTGCATTGCCCTCCGGCCCACTCTCGCTCTATCGCCATGATGCTAAGGGCGCCTCCATTCACGACCGCTTCATTCCACTGTACGATTGGAAGCGCAATGGGGACTGGCGGGAGTGGTCGGTCCTCGGGGTGTCGGACTTTGCCATGTTCTATCAAGAAAGTGGCCCCACGCTATTCGCCAACCGCCTCTTTCCTTTGTATCGCTACCGCCACGATCTTGCCGCAGACGACGTTACAATGGAGACGCTCTTTGTACACCGGCACCACTCTACACTGGAAAAGGGCGACGATCGATTCCTGCTGCTCTGGGATGCATCGTGGCAGCGACAACAGCCGGGGTGGGAATTGGATCTGCTGGGTATCAAGCCGGTCACATGGTTCCACCATGAGTCGAGTCCGGTTGGTACCGCCAACCGTCTCTTCCCGCTCTACGGGTATCAGCGTGTTCCCACAGGCGAGTGGCGGCTATCCTTAGTAGGATTCCCGCCGCGCGAGCGGGCCTTCGCCTGGTCGCTCTACGAACAGGGCCTCTCACCGACGTACTTCTTGACCCGCCTGTTCCCGTTGTATCGATTTGAGCAGAACGACGAAACGAAGGAAGTGAATTGGTCCGCCTTACTCCTATACCGGCATGTGAAAAAGGGATCTCATCTGCTCGATACACTCCCCCCTCTGCATGAATACGAACGCGATGACGAGACTGGCACGATGGAGCTGAACTTGGCCGGGCTCAAGCCGATCACCCTGTTCAACTATGGCAGGGGCCCGGATGCGAGCCACTCCACCCTCTTCCCGCTGTACGACTATGACCGGGCAGGAGATACCAGCAGGTTCTCGCTGATCGGTTGGCCCAAGATCGGCACACTCCCAACTCTGTCCCTATTCGAACGGGTGGACACACCATCCCTGACAGCGCACCGGTTGTTTCCCATCTACCGGTATCGGCGAGACGATGAGGCCAAAACACGTGACTGGGACGCCCTCCTTCTCTGGTGGCATCGGGAAACAGAGCAATGGATGCGGGATGTCTTTCTCCCGATTGTGGATATCGAGCATGACCGGCAACGGGACGAGCGTGAGGTCGGTGTGTTGGGCATCCGCCCGCTGACGTTGTTCCAGTATCAGTCCTCGCCGATCGGGTACTCGCATTATGTCGCCCTGCTCTACAAATACAGCATGGAGGTAGAACATCAACGCCTCTCCGTCCTCGGTCTGCCACACGTCGGTCCCGGTCCGGCCCTCTCGCTGTTTGCTCTGGATCGGACCCCATCCGCGATCGCGCATCGCTTCTTTCCGCTCTATCAATATTCCAGTGACGATCAAGCCAAGACGCTGGATTGGCACGCCCTATTTCTGTGGTGGCATTGGCACACGGAGTCACACGCACGGACCATTATCCTGCCGCTGGCCGATATGGAACGGGACAGTCAGGCGGAGTCCAGCCGCGTGTCGTTGGTGGGGCTTCCCCGGATCGGCGTGATGCCCGCGCTCACCCTGTTCAACTGGGAACACACCCCGCTGCTCAGCACGCATCGCTTATTCCCTCTGTATCACTATGCCTACGACCAGACGCAAGACGCCACGACATGGAATGCGCTGTGGCTCTATTGGCACCAGGCGGATCCGCAACAGACCAGGGACACGTTCTTCCCATTGGGGAGCATCTGGCGCGACCAGAGTACGCAAGCCTGGAGCCTGTCTGCCTTGGGAGTGCATCCCGTGAGCCTAGCCCATTTTTCCGGCAGCCCGACCAGCGCGCGCAACCGGTTCTCTCCCCTCTGGGACTATGAGCAAGAAGGGAGTACTTGGAGGCTCTCATTTGTCGGCGTTCGAAAACTGTCCTTGTTCTCCCATGAACAGACCGTGACCGGCACGACCAACCACCTGTTTCCGCTCTGGTGGCATGTGGACTCGGCGACGGAATCGATGAATGTCATCGTCCCGCTGTGGAGCGACTTCCAGAATCATGAAACCCAGGAACGGACACTTGGCCTGTTGGGCATCGGCCCACTCTCTTTCTACTACAAAGCCTGGACTCCTACCGGTACGAAGGCTCGTCTCTTTCCCATCTGGAGCCATGAGTATGAGGCGAGCACACAGGAGAGCCGCACGGGTGCAATCGGGATTGCTCCACTGTCCTTGTACTACGGCTCTACGAGTCCAACGTTTACGGAAAACCGACTCTTCCCCTTCTTCCGCTACACAAGCGATCATATCAAGGATGAGTCGGAGTTCTGGTTCTTGTGGCCGCTCTTCGATCACAAGGCCGCTCAAGGTAGGACGACGGAAACCAGCTTTCTCTGGTGGCTGTTTGATTACCGAAGCCCAAAGAAAGACGAGTGGGAGTATTGGGTGCTCGGCCACCCTCCCATCGCCCTGTACATGCGGACCGTGTCTCCGCAAAAAACGCTTGTAGAGGTGAATCCCATCATTCCAGGATGGAGGCGGGAATACGTGGAGGGGGTGGGCACATCATGGGCACTCTTTGGCGGGCTGATCGGGATGGATGCCCAGCCGGATGGCAGACACAAACTCCGACTGCTCTGGGCGTTTCAGCTCTAGGTTGGACGTATCCCCTCATTGACCCGCTTCCAACTGAGTCAGCGAATGACTTGGTCGTAAAGGCGCACGAACACATGCGCCAGGATCGGCCAAGCCATCCACGCGATCAATGCCCGAGCGAAGCGAGATAGGGCTGGATTGCGGCCGCATTGATCCGGCGATCTGTGGGAGGGAGCTTCCGGCGATGAGACTTCTGGGCGTCCTGCCGCTGCTGCTCTTCCTCATCCTGCTGGCGATGCTCCCGTTCGCCTTCGGCCAGGTATTTACTGCGGCTCTGATCAAACTCAAACTGGAACCGACCACCGCCCTGCTCGTGGTGGTCGGTATCTTCATGGGCTTTTGGCTGGCAAAACCCATCGAGGGGATTGGTATTGCGATGCCCGGTCTCTTTCCTGCTTTGCTTGCCGCCCTGAGCGCGCTGCTGCGCGTCCCGGACCAAGCCCCTCCCGTCGCCTTCGTCGCCGGTGTGCTCGGTCCCCTCATCGGTGCCGACCTGCTCCATCTTCGCGATATCGAAAAGATCACCACGGGCATTGCCAGCATCGGCGGCGCCGGCACCTTCGATGGGATCGTGCTCTCCGGAATTGTGGCAGCGTATCTGGCGTGAATCGTTTACAAACTTCGGGGAACCCTGCGCCTTCTTCGAACGAACCTCCCAGTACGTTCAAGCCGCCCCCGCTTGTTCTGATGCAATAGGCAGCAGTTCATTCATCAGCTTTGGGGAGTTACGCCGCACGTACGGAGGTAGGCATGTATTGGTTAGTTCAGACCATTCTTCTATCCCCATGATGTAGAAGCATTTCGTGCGAATCCACTTGCCCCACGCTCGGAGGTACAAGTGTTGCTCTACCTTCCACCCGCGACGGCAAATGTGTTTCCTGAATTCACATTCTGAACCATCGCTGTCCAAGGCCATAGACAACGTTTCGCTGGATCGAAGCGAGAGACCTGCTCGATCAGCGGATACCCATGCAGCCATCTGAGGAACACAACATGATGACAGAGGCGAGGAAGGTTTGGACTATTGCGGCGACGCTCAGCTTTACGCTCACACTGGCCGCCTGCGGCGGAGACGATGGAGGGAGCCCACCGCCGCCTCCTTCACCAGCCCAGATAATCGTATCGGGAACCGTGCAGGCTCCGGCTGGCCAAGTGGCACTATTTACTAAGCCAAGTCTACGGGAGCGAATAGGCGCTTTGGTGTTCCCGGAGGCCGTGGCGGCACTCTCTGGTGTCAGCCCTGTACTGGACGGCACACCGGTTCAACTGGTCCGAATCGATGACGCCGGCAATGTGGCTGCAGCTCTCGCCTCAACAGCCGTGTCGGCTGGCAGGTACTCTTTTAATCTCACCAGCCTTGGTCTCAACCCATCGAGCAATCTACTCGTGCACGTCGTCAATTCAGTGACCCGTGCTCAAATGCGCGCCTTTGTCACCGGGCCCACCGTGGATCTCGATCCGATCTCCGAAACCGCAGTCCGTCTTGTCCTTGAGCGAATCGTTCTCACGTCGGGAACGACGTTGACTGGGTTCACAGTCACGGAACTTCGTGATATCACGGGTGCTGTCAATCAACTCGCGGTCGTCAAGCGACTCAGCGCTGGTCTCAACATTGAATCGACTGTTTCAGCAATTAAGACCGAAGTTGCGAGTGAGTCGGTACTGACAGGATTTATCGTGGCAGCGGCTGGTCCTGGCGAAACCACGGAAGGACCTGGTGACATCGGGAATTACTTCCCCCTGACCCAAGGCAATACCTGGCAGTTCCAAGGAACCCATTCAGAAACGGGTCGACCACCCATACAATACTCCAACACGGTCACGGTCAATGGAACAAAATCCGTGGGGTCAGTAACCACCACCATCTTAACGGAAAATAATCCGCTCAACTCTCGCGCTGCAGAAGAGCTCTACTATCTCAAGGACTCACGAGGAATCTGGAATTATGGCAATAACGATTCGTCCAATACTCTCTCTCCAAATTTGATTCCCTATCGCGAGCTTCTGTTTCCGCTGAATGTCGGTGTGACCTCTGAGGTCGTGAACAAGAAGGGGGTGAATTTTGGGCAAGACTTGGATTCGGACGGCAAGAATGAGACTGCCGACGTACTTTCCCAGGTCACGGTCGAGACATTTGAAGACGTAACAGTACCAAAGGGTACTTTCTCGAATGCCGCCAAAGTGGTCCACAAGACGACCATCACGGTGTTTTCTTCTGCAGGGCTGAGACCAATAACGGTTGTTGGAACACAAACCGTGTGGTTCGCACCCGACCTAGGGCCTGTGAAACGTACAATGGTTCTCCAGGCTGACGAGCAGGCAACGGAAAGTGTTACTGAGGAATTAGTCAATGCAACGATAGCCAACTAGTTTTCCTACCAACACAAGGAGAGTACGATGAGACCTAGACTCAGTCTTGCCCTATCGTTCCTCACACTCATTTTGGTTCCGGCGCTTGCGTTCGCGCAAGTCAACTTTCCAAAGAAAAGCTACTACGTCGGCATGGGTGACAGCGTCGCTGCCGGAGAAGGCGCAATGCCCGTCACGAATGGCTACGTGTATCGGTTGTACGACCAGAGCGCGTTCGGCAAAAAGCAGGAAATGGATTTCGCCAATATTGGAATCCGAGGCGGTAGAAGCTGGGACCTGCGCGATCACCAGGCGTCACAAGTGCTCTGTGCCGAGCCAGAGCAGCGGCCGACCGTGGTCACCATCACCGCCGGAGCCAACGACTTCTTCAGGAATGATTTCGATGTGGTCAGCAGCGCGAAACGCGTTGCCCAGGCCGTTGACTTACTGCTCAATAATGACGGAGTTCTAAGTCCGAATCTTGGAGCCACCTCCGTTCTCGACCCTGTCACGAATCAGAAGTGCCGCGCGCTCCAGAATGTCACCATCCTGGTATCGAACTACTACATCATTCCGCACCCCGTGCCCGAGGTCTTCCAGTTGCTTAATACGGCGGTACAGGGATTCAATGAGGCGCTCGGTTTCTTGGTGCTGCAGCAAGTTGTGGTACCGACGGGGTCAAGAATCGCAGTTGTGGATCTGTACACACCATCCCTGGGGCGGCAGGGGCTCGTGACGATCGATCGGAGGCTTGGGTATACCGGGCCTTTCGATTTCGATATCCATCCGACCAACCTGGGTCACACCTTTATCGCCGGCGAGTTCAAGAAGGTCTGGAATAGTCTGCCGTAGGGCTCCCGATCCGTCAGTGCGTTGCTCATTCGGCACGTCGGCGGTATTGAAGATACGGTTTCTCCAACGATGGGGTTCGGGGAGCCATGGTCTGCTGGTTCACTCGAACCTCAGTTCGCCACGCGCCGCTCACTCGCTTCGCTAGCCAGTCCCTCGACCGGTGCAAGCCTCTTTTGCCACAGGCCCCTGCCTCGCCTTGTAGCAGAGTTCCCCAATCTTATCGTCCGCCATTCCTCTCATCCCTGCTAACCCCCTGAGATATGGCTCAAATGCCAAGCTGCCAGCTGAACGCGTCCTGGCGTCGACCTTGCTGAACACTCGATCATGAATCGAAGTCATCCTGATGAGAGAGTGGTGGGCTATCAACCGCGCACAGGCGCATGACAGGAAGGGAGGAGTTCTATGTCCGTTGCCAAAATCATCGAGATTAGTGCCGAATCGCCTAAGAGTTTCGAGGAAACAAAAGGGCCGGACCCCTTAATGGCACGCTCACCGTTCCATCACAGCACCGGATGTTGCCGAGGTGAAAACCATGAGACGCGTTTTGATTACCTTCATCGGTGTTTCCTTCCTAGCAGATCTTCTTACCGGGCTGCCTGCCTTGGCTCAACAAATGGATGAAGCCATACAGCGCGGGCAGAATGTCTTCAAGAGAAACAAATGCAGCGTGTGTCATTCGATTGAAGGGAAAGGCGGCAGAATCGGACCAGACCTCAGCCAGGTTGGCTCACGCCGAGAAGCGGCATGGCTACAGACGTTCCTCAAAGATCCCCGTTCTGTCATTCCGCAGGGCAAGCAGCCGCCATTTAAGGGAACAGACGAGGAGCGAGAGGAACTGGTGACGTACCTCTCTTCGCTACGATGAGTTTCGAAGCAGTAAGGAGCCTACTCGTGCGAGATGCAACAGGCTGGCAGCGACGCCTATGGATCCGGCTCGTCGGATTGTTCAGCATTCTGCTGGCTTCCACCTTGTGGCAATGCTCGCTTGACCAGCGACGAAACGAAGCGGTTTCTCCTCCCACCATCGCGGATGCCGCCTACGTGGGTTCTCAAACCTGCCTGGAATGCCATGCCGACCAGCGAGAGAAGATGGAGTCGAGCCTGCATGGGAAGATTCTGCTCACATCGGTGGCTCGCACGGATCTCCAGAGGCAGGGGTGCGAAGCCTGCCACGGCCCGGGGAGCCGACACCAGCAGGATTACTCCGACCGTTCTGCAATTATCACCTTCGGACCAAGCTCCCTACAACCGGCTGTCAGCCAGAACGCCGTCTGTCTCCAATGCCATATGAAAGGCCGCCGACTCTTCTGGCAGGGGAGCGCTCATGAAATGCGGGATGTTTCCTGCGTTGCGTGCCATTCGGTCCATAGCGCGCAAAC
>JAOUHD010000103.1 GCA_029865345.1 Nitrospira sp. | reverse complement strand
ACAAAGTACCTCACCGCTTCCGATCTCCTCGAAATCTTCAAGCGCTTGTAGACTGCCCGGAGGCGAGCCGTCACAGCACCCGGCGTGACGTTCAGTTCCCGAGCAATCTCTTTGTTGCTTTGTCCGGCGGCAAGGAGCGAGAGGATTCGACGGTCGGCGCTTGAGCAATCTCCACTCGCCCGCATGGTCCATTTTCCATCCCGGATCCATGCCAGAAGCTGCGGCGTCAATCGCTGGTCCATGATCGCTTGGCCGGCCGCGACGATTTCAATACCCTTTACGATGGCTTCCTCCGACGCATCCTTCAGCACGTAGCCCTGGGCGCCGGCAAGAATGGCAGACTTCAGGGTGTGCCTGTCGTCATCACTGGTGAAGAAGAGAACGGCGGTGTTCGGATAGGATTCGCGGATGACCCTGCAGAGAGTGATGCCACTCGTTGGCCCCACCCGAACATCCAAAACCACCACATCCGGCTGACAGGTCCGCACCAGAGCGACAGCCTCCTGTTCGGTGCGCGCAGTGCCAGCGACAAGAATACGACTGCTCTTTGACAGGGCCAGCTGTAGCCCTTCAAGCACGAAACTCGACTCGTCGATCAAAACCACCCGAGCTCGTTCTTGCATTTGAATCGATCGCTCCATAATAGGTATCCATACGCAACTCCCAGATAACCTTTTTTGTTAGTGGCTCATGGGCGGGGTGTAGGAATGCACTGGTCCATCGGATCCGATGTGCACAATGACGTCCACGCGCATCAACCCCTTCCCCCGCGCGCTGTCCGTCTGCGCCACAGTCCCCTGGAGCGACCCGATCAGGTCCGCCCGGTGAAACGCCAGCGCGGCGCCGCTCGACATGGCGACCACCCCGATTGCCACAACCATGGCCACCATCCATATCGCAACCACATTCCTCACAGTCACCACACCCTCCTTTGGTTAATAAATGATGAATCCTGCAGGCACTGTACCGGCACAACACTCGCCCGCGCCTCCTGCCGAGCCACCTTGCCAAGCCAGAATGGGCAAGGGTTCTACCGGATGAATCCACACCCCATCCGGAGGCTTTGACACAAGTCATCAAGTGTGCTCAGCACTCCCCCTGTGATATGGCGAATCTCTTGGCCTGTACATTGCAGTGGAACCATCCGCCGTCGTTGCCAGCCCCTGAGAGCGAAGACTTTCCCCGGCCGCTTATACGGCTTCTCGCATACCACGATGAACTCCTTTCCATGATCGTCTTCCATGATGAACCCCTTCACATTCATGCGACCTGATCCCCTTTTCTCAGAAAACGTTCGCCAGCGGCACTGTGCCCCACACGCCGTTTACTCGATCGTGATAGGTTTTTCGCCCATCCTTGTCTGCTGATTGCGATAGTCACGCTGAGCCGGCATGGAGAACTGCTGCGTGCATCCACTTACACCATCACGTGCACGGGTGCGGCCGCGAGCACAACGCAGACGAGCAGCATGAACCTCAACAGCTCTGTGATGGCCATGGAAGCACTCCCTTCCATTGAGATGCTGTGCGTGGACTCCATACGATACGTCCCAGTTCTATTCTCCTTCCGCCATATCGTGTCGTTGCCACGGATCACGACGACGCCCGGCGGTGATAATGGGAAATCACCGCCGGACTCGCCAGTCCAGGCCGGGGCCTCACAAGGAGATGGGCTGGATAGGGCGATCCAGTCCGGCCTCGGCCTGGGATTGATGGTAGCAACTGCAATGCCAGAATCATTCCGGAAATCCTCGTTCGATCCTTCACAACTCTTACCAATCATCATGATGTGCTCTGATTGCTTAAACCGCTGACACCGCGCTCGTGAACGCGAAAAAAAGAGAGCAACGAAATGCTTCCCGGCCAGAAGAGAAATCTCATCAAAGGGCAAAAGAGGCGCTGTTACACAGAACATGTATCCAAATGGATTCAGTATCTAATTGGATTCATCTGATCAGAAAAACGAGGACATTCGGTCCTGATGCACCCGACAAGAAGGCCATGAAAAGCCATGAGTGAATAGCGTGCATCAGCCCCGACGGCAGTATTCTCCTACACCTAGACTATGCACTTTGATTCAATGTAAATATCGGCTCCTTGATCGCCTCAAAATAGAAATCTTTATGCTCTACAGAGCTGAGGAAGAATGCTGGGGATACGCACAGAGACATGCCGCAACCGTTAGCCCGTACGGTCATACGATGGGTGACAAGTATTGTAATTGTGATCTGGCAGTGGAGTCTTCCACTTTACGCTGAGGCTGAGACTTCTATTCCCATTCCCCGTCCGTCCTCAACAGTAGAAAAGCAGATCCATGAAGAAACACTCTACTTGAAAGAGGAAACCGTCAGCATCGCGAGCAGGTACGAACAGCCAATTTCTAAAGCCCCATCGGATGTCTACGTGATCACCGATGAAGATATCCGGAACTCAGGCTCCACGGACATTCCCACGCTGCTGCGACAAGTCCCAGGGATGGAGGTGATGCAAGTCAGCGGAGCGGACTATAACGTCAGTGTCCGCGGAAATAACCAGCTCAGCGCGAACAAACTGCTGCTCATGGTTGACGGACGCTCGATTTATGTGGACGTCCAGGGAGTCAACTTCTGGCAGGCAATTCCCATCACCTTGCCGGAGATCAAACGGATCGAGGTGCTGAAGGGGCCCGCATCGGTGCTCTATGGGTTCAATGCGTTCGACGGGGTAATCAACATCATTACCAAGTCACCGGATGAGATAAAGGGCGCCACGGTACAGGTGGGCGGCGGGGAATACGGCACCCTTCGCAGCGCGGCCGTCTACGCCAACCGCCATCAGCAATTCAGTTACCGTCTGTCCTATGGGCACGATCAGAACCAGCAGTGGCGAAACCGCAACGCCCCGGCCTTTCGTGACGACAAGTTCAACGTGCACACCGAGTACGCGCTCTCCGGCGACTCCAAGCTCTCCTTTTCAGGTGGACTCGTCGATGTGAAGGACTTCGACGGCAACGTCACGGCAGAGGTCGTGAACACTGGCGTGCCGGCTCTTGGCTACGCCCATGCCACCTACGACCAACCCAACTTCTTTGTTCGGGCGTTTTGGAACCGATACGATATTAACGGACCAGTTACCACCACTCCACTTCTCGCACCTTTCCTGTCCTTCACCGACAGAAACTTCAATCCAAATCAGAACATGCAAGGCAATACCTACAATATCGAAGCTCAGCGCGGAATCACACTTGGAGACACCTATCGCCTCACCTTGGGAATCAATTATCGGCATAATACCTTGTCCAGCAACTTTATCGATCGGTTTCGGACCGAGGACCGGATGGGATTCTATCTTCAGAATGAATGGAAGCCCTCAGCATGGCTCCAACTTGTCGGCGGCTTGCGCTACGACCTCGATACGTTTATCCATCCGACCATCAGCCCTCGAGGCTCTCTGATCTTTACGCCGCTCCCGAACCACACTGTCCGCGCCACAGCGGCTGTGGGATACCGTCCACCGACGATGTTTGAAACCTATGCGGCAAGTACTGTCACAATTAACCTCCCTCCTCCCTTTCCGCCAACAACATCAACCAGCATACAGGGCGACAGGAATCTCGATCCTGAGAAAATCGTTTCCTACGAACTGGCGTATCAAGGATGGTACTTCCAACACCGGCTCAAGGTCCGCACCGCCGGATTTTTCAATCACATCTCCGACCTGATCCTCCAGACGGTCGAGGGAAACGTCCAAGGCGGAGTCGCCGACATCTATGGCGGCGAGGCTGGTCTGGAATTCCTCGCGGCGAAATGGTTGAGCGGGTTCGGCAACATGGCATACCAGGAGATCGGCCAGACGTTCGGGGGAACCGCTCAACGGGCCGCGCCGAGATTCAAGTGGAATGCAGGCCTCCGCGGACAGTGGGAGAACGGGCTCAGCGGCGAGATCGCTTATCACTACGTCGGCGGCACGACGTACCCTCTTTCCCCAGCGTTCCTGAATTTTACGTCTTTCGGCGTCGTGCCTCCCGACACCAGGGTCGGCCACTACCAGCTCCTGAATGTGCGCGCCGCCTATCGCTTCTGGCGGGAAGAAGTGGCTGATGGCTATCGGCGCGAAGCAGAACTAGCACTTTCCGTGTTCAATGCCCTGAACGACAATCATCGCGAACATCCTCTCGGCGACCTTCTTGGAACACGGGTGATTGGGTGGCTCACGGTGAAGCTGTGAACCATTCCTCGCCCGCAGATTCTGTGGCCCAAGAGTTGCTTAATAATCTCATTCATCACGCTCTCACCCCGAGCTCTGGGCTGTTGGCAGTCCTCTGAGAGAATGCGTTATGATGAGAAATTGGCCGATAAAGCGCGGTGACCAAATGCTACCTGTCTTTTCTCTTCTCTTCCTACTGTGGCTCGTGAGCCTACCAGGTGTCGTGGATGCCACAGAAATTGTCATCCTCCAATCTTCGGAACTGCCCTACTACGAACAAGCCGTTCAGGGCTTCAAAGCAGCCATCCCCGCTACAACTAGAGTAAAGGAGTACAATCTCAATGGCCAGCTGGCACGAGGACGGGAAATTGGCAAGTCCTTACGCGCCTCGCCTCCTGATCTGATCCTGGCCGTCGGACTCAAGGCAGCCATCGCCGCGAAATTTGAAATTTTCGACCAACCGGTAGTGTTCTGCCTGGTGCTCAACCCTGACGCGCATGGGCTCCCTGCCTCGAACATGACCGGCATTGAGGTCCGCATTCCTCCGGAGGCCCAACTAACCGCGCTGCGTTCGGTCATACCTCATCGTCGTCGGATCGGTGTCCTCTACGATGAAGAACACAGCGGCACCTTTATCCATGACGCGCATCGTGCAGCCAAACAGCAGGGACTTGAGCTCGTGGCCGTTGCGATCCGTGGACAAGACGACATTGCTCAAGCAGTTCGAAGGTTACTGCCCACGATCGACGCACTCTGGCTAATTCAGGATCAGACCGTCATCTCCGAATCGGCCATTCCGTTTTACTTAGATTCGACGCTTGATGCGAAAGTGCCGCTCTTTACCTTCTCGTCCACACTAGTCCGACAAGGAGCGCTTGGTGCGCTGGTGGTCGATGCCTGGACGGTGGGGCAGCAAGCCGCGCGGATCGCACAGGCACGGCTCAAGGAACCCAACACGGCAACGAGTTCCATGCAGGCGCCCGAACAGCCGCAATTAGCCGTGAACGTGAGCTCCGCCGAATATTTGGGCCTTCCTCCATCTCCTGAGACCATGCGCCTCGCACATCAGCGTTTTGGTGGACCAGGGGCGATAGCCAGGAAGCCTGGCCCATCGTCGGACTTGATTCCTTAGTACATATCGAAAGGACACCGGCCACTTGCGCCGGTTTCTAGGCGAGCTGCCATGGTGAAGCTTCTGACTCTGAATCGATCTCCCTTTTCTCTCACCCTCAGAACGAAGCTCGTCCTCTGTACGGCCGTCGTTCTGGTTGTCGCCTGTCTCCTCTTAGGCTGGCTGTTTATTCACCAGCAAGTGCGATCGGCTGCTGAGGGCCTGAGGCAAAGCGGAACGCTCCTCGCGCAACATCTCGCGCACATGGGTCGATTTAGCGTTGTGGCCGGCGACACACAGAGGCTGAACTATCTGATTCAAGAAATTCTCGCTGTCGATCCTGTTACCTACGCAGCCATCATTTCTTCTGGCGGAGATCTCCAGGCAGGGCTTGGCAAAGGCACGTGGATGGAGCAGTTCTCCGTTCAGCCGAACGGCCAGCGTCGGTTTTCTTTGACAAACGTAACGTGGCCCCCTCGGCTGCATACTGATTCCGATGCCCCATTCATCAGCGCCGTCCAGCTCAAGGACGACCGACCCATACTCCGTCACAACATTGAATTTACCCTGGAAGAATTGCTGAGCATTGCAAGTGGATTCGAACTCCCTATCGTGTACGACATCATCGTTCGCATCCCCCAACGCCCGTTCATGACGACTCGAGATCCTGCCCTGGGTCTGACACTGGATGAACGAGTGGACGAACCGCATGCGGGAGGGATCCATCACACTATCGCTCCGGCTCTTGTGCAAGTCGGGCTGTCGACCTCACACCTTCAGCACGTCTTACGCCAATTGTTGTGGCAGGCGACCGCAATCACCATCAGCATCATGGCCGCCGGACTGCTGATCGCGCTGCTGTGGGCCCGGCGAATGACCACGCCGTTGCGAGAGCTGACGCAAGCGGCAACTCGGCTCGCCGCCGGAGAAACCGTGCCGCCTGTCGTGCGACGCACAGGCGATGAAATCGGGACCCTCACGGGAGTTTTTAATGCCATGGCCCTGACGTTACAAGCACGCGAGCACGAGTTGCGTGAACTGACCCACACGTTAGAAGGCCGCATTGAGGCGCGCACACAGGAGCTGGTCGCCGCGAATGCCAAGCTCCAAGAACTTGACCGACGCAAATCCTTTTTCGTCTCCGCGGCATCCCACGAGCTCCGCACACCACTGACATCCATGAAAGTCCACTTGGCGAATGTGCGGGATGGGATCGACGGAGCCGTCACCGACGATCAGCGGTGCTCACTGGCCCGTGTGGAGGCCAACCTCTCGCATCTCCAAGGATTGATCGATGAACTGCTGGATCTGTCCACCATCGAGAGGGGCCAAGCGTCTTTGCGTCTGGAACCGGTGGCTCTGGGGAACGTCATCGCCAAGGCAGTCGAGGATCTTCACCCTCTCGCGTCCGAACGCCGAGTGAGAATCGTGATCTCCCTCCCATCCGACCTTCCTGCTGTGTCCGCCGATCCCAACAAGTTGCACCAGATCATCCTTAATCTGCTTCATAATGCCATTAAGTTCAGCCCGCCACGCGCACCGGTCGACATCGAGATCACTTCGCTACGGAACCACGAGATCCAAATCTCCGTGCGGGATGTCGGTCCGGGTCTCGCCCCGGAGGAGATCGAGAAAGTCTTTCAACCCTTTTATCGGGCTGCCGCTGCTCCAAAACAGGCAAAGGGCGCTGGGCTTGGGTTGACGATCGCCAAGCTACTCGTCGAACTCCATCACAGCCGACTCCAGGTTGAGACAACTCCCGATGAAGGGAGCTGTTTTTACTTCGCTCTACAGCCGGCTGTCTCGAAACAGGAACTGCCGTTGCTTCAATATGCTCCGATTGCCAATACGCAAAGAGTGTGAGGCCGTCACAAAGAGAACATCAAGTGGAGGGTGGCTTCATGTGAACACCTCGCTGTTTCATGAGCCTGGTGAAATAGGTCCGTTGCAAGCCAAGCAGCTCAGCCGCTTTCGCTTGGTGCCCCTCTGTTCGTCGCAAGGCTTCTTCGATCACTCTCCGGCTATACAGTTCCATCACGGCATGGTAGTTGAGATTGCTCTCCTCCGATAAGTTTGCTTCAAGCGGCAACTTCCTTCGAATCGTAATTCCGAGATGTTGAGGCTCGATGCAATCCCCTTCGCACAGAGTGATGGCCCGGATCAGGACGTTTTCCAACTCGCGCACATTCCCTGGCCAGTGATATTTACAAATCAGGTCCAGGGCATCCTGACTCACGACGAACGAACGTCGACCCATCGTCGTCCCATGTCGGCGGACAAAATGCTCCACGAAGAGGGGGAGATCATCGACTCGTTGACGTAAGGGCGGTAGGGTGAGCGAAATGACGTTGAGGCGATAAAACAAATCCTGACGGAACAGTCTCTCCTGAATGGCCACTTTTAGATCCTTGTTCGTCGCAGCCACAAAACGCACATCGGTGCGAATCGGCTGCGCCCCACCCACGCGGTAGAACTCCTGATCCTGCAGCAAGCGGAGCAGACGTGTCTGCAATCCCACCGGCATATCGCCGATCTCATCGAGAAAGACGGTCCCGCCCTCCGCCGCTTCAATTTTGCCAGGTTCACGTTTCACCGCTCCGGTGTAGGCCCCCTTTTCGTGTCCGAATAACTCATTTTCCAGCAAGCTTTCGGGAAGCGCCGCGCAGTTCACGACGACAAACGGCTTCGAGGCACGAGGACTCCACCGATGCAGTGCACGTGCCATCACTTCCTTACCTGTCCCTGTTTCACCCAGTAAGAGCACCGTGGCAGACGAACCGGCGGCGCGCCGCGCTGTGTCCACAAGCTCAACCATGCGCGGACTCTGCCCGACCACATGTTCATACCTCCTCCCCACTTCTGCTTGCAGGAGACCGATCTGACGCGTGAGGGCCATCTGTGCCATGGCCTTCTCGATCACAACGGAGAGATGATCGGGTTCAAACGGCTTTGTCAGGAAATCACAGGCCCCGAGCCGTATCGCCTCCACGGCTCGATCGATCGTCCCGAATGCCGTGATGACGATCACCTCCGGAATAGTCTGCGGCGGAGTGCCGGAACGTTTTTCACCGAGCTGTTTGAGCACATCGAGTCCGCTGAGTCCCGGCAGTTCGATATCCAACAGCATCAGGTCGGGTTGCTCCTCTGCCGCCAGCCTCAGCCCCTGCTCGCCGTCCTCAGCCGTGAGCACCTCATGCCCCATCCAGATCAACCGCTTCTTAAGCGCAGTGAGGATATCGTGGTCGTCGTCGACAATGAGGATACGAGCCTGCATCAGACGCTCCTGGTTTCCATTCGTGAGGCGCTATTGTAGTCGAAGACCAGCCTAATGAGAAAGCAAGTTGACTACGAAGATCTTCACACGAGTATGAGCGTATGGGATTCGACGCGGTCGCTGGTGAAGTTGAAATAGATGCCATAGACCACGGAGCGGTCCCCCTGGTTCAATCATGTGATTGATAAGAGTAGTGGCCCTGCCAGTTTCATTCCAAGAGAACCTAGATAACGACCCTCCCACCAAGTAACACTTGTCATAATGTTTCCTGACGTTTCTATGCGCGAAGACCGCGCTCCCGACACGATGTGGTGAGGTCGACGAGACGCTTCTTTAGCCGACAGAAAAGCAAGAGAGAAGGTCTATCAGAAGATTGTATCTGATTAGATTCCGTATCTCATTCGATTCATATCTCCATGAGCGAGCACACGTTCTTCTCTGAATCTCCCAGTAAGAGCCATCAAACTTCTGCAGCCAAATGTTATCTGTTCCTAACTATGGCTAGTACGTTTGACTTGCTGTACATTCGCCAAGCTTCATTCCTGCACGTCAGCCATCATCTCGGATGAACGCTTCTGCTCAAAATGGAATACCGGGCATGAGCATCGGATTCGATCCGAAGACATTGCGCTGCAGGAGCTGGAGCTGGCGCACAATCCTCTTCATCATCGCTTGTTGGCTGACCGACCCACTTTGCCTTTGGGCGGAGACCTCTCTCCCCATTCCTCGAACATCCTCAACCACAGAGAGAGAGCTCCAGGAAGAAGCCCTCTACCTGAAAGAGGAAACCGTCAGCATCGCGAGCCGCTACGAACAGCCGATCTCCAAGGCCCCGTCCGATGTCTATGTGATTACGGATGAAGACATCCGTAACTCAGGAGCCACCGACATTCCCACGTTACTGCGGCAAGTCCCAGGCATGGAGGTCATGCAAACGAACGCCGTCGACTTCAATGTCAGCGTACGCAGCAACAATCAGTTGGCAGCCAATAAGCTCTTGGTCCTGGTTGACGGTCGCTCCATCTATGTTGACCAGTCCGGGGTCGTCTTTTGGAAGCAGCTCCCAGTTGCTTTGATGGAGATCAAGAGAATCGAAGTCCTGAAGGGTCCGGCATCGGCGGTCTACGGCTTCAATGCCTTCGATGGGGTGGTGAACATCATCACGAAATCTCCTGAAGAGATGAGAGGAACCACGCTGCAAGTGGCGGGCGGTGAGGTCGGCACTCTGCTCACCAACGCAGTCCATGCAGGAACCAAAGGCGACTGGAACTACCGCATCTCAGGGGGACACGAGCAGACACAACGATGGTCAAATCAGAGTGCGCCGGCACTCAATAGCCAACGGTTTAGTGGGATCGCCGAATATCGCCTGTCAGGCGATGGAAGGATCAGGGCCGAGGCAGGTCTCGCACGTTCTAACCCCTACAACGGCTTCCTGAGTCCGGTTAGCACCGGGGATACCCATCTTTCTCAGACCTATGGGCTTGTGAGTTATGAGCAGAACGGGCTCCTGGTTCGAGGCTGGTGGAATGGGGTGTTTTCGGAAACCCAATCTCTCATGCACCCTCCACTGGTCTCGCTGCTCGAATTCACGGACCGTTTTGGCCAAACAAAGCAAGACTATTCCCTAAACAGTTATGACCTGGAAACACGGTATCAATTCAAGCCGTCTGAAACACTCCACCTAAATATTGGTGCCAACTATCGTTACATCACCGGTTTATCCAATGTGTTCGGCAACCAGACGGCTGACAATCGACTCGGACTCTATACTCAAGGAGATTGGCACGTGTGGCCATCACTAGAACTGAGTGCTGGCCTACGTTACGACCTCGATACCTTTATTGCCCCCACCTTGTCGCCTCGTGGCGCCATCGTCTACCATCTGACTTCGAACCATACAGTTCGGCTATCCGGTTCACTTGCATACCGTCCACCAACAGCTTTCGAGGTTGGACTCAACGCCCTGAACCCGGTAACAATTCCCGGCTTACCACCCCAGGCGACTACCATTCTCGGATCAAGCAACGTAAACTCAGAACAAATCGCTTCCTATGAAGTGGGCTATCAAGGCTGGTGGTGGGAGCACCGCCTGCAAGCCAGAGCGACTGGGTTTTTCAACCATATTTCTGATTTGATTGCGTTCCGCAACCCAACCAGCAACCCGTTGAATCCGGTGCGTCCGATGAATGGTGGGGTG
The DNA here is from genome assembly GCA_029865345.1 of Nitrospira sp. Classification (GTDB taxonomy): domain Bacteria; phylum Nitrospirota; class Nitrospiria; order Nitrospirales; family Nitrospiraceae; genus Nitrospira_D. The sequence goes on along the minus strand of JAOUHD010000103.1, from coordinate 718 downwards.
GCGGATATCTACGGAGGGGAAATTGGAGCGGAATTCCTCGTAACCTCTTGGCTCTCAGGATTTGCGAACTATGCGTATCAGGAAGTCGGACAATCTTCCACTGGATTCAGTCGCCGAGGGTTTCCGCACCATAAAATCAATGTCGGGCTACGGGCAAAATGGAGTCCGCTCACCGGAGAGGTGCTGTATCACCATGTTGGAGAAGCCTCATATCCCCTAGCCGACGCTTTCACGAACCTGGCCCGATTTTTTCCACCAGGGACTATTCTTCCACACGAACAGGTCCCTTCCTATAACTTGCTCAACCTCAGAGTTGGATATGTGCTATGGCGACAGCAGACAGGCGAGAATGTGCGGGAAGCGGAGCTGGCAGTGTCCGTGTTCAACGCCCTCAACGATACCCATCGCGAGCATCCGCTCGGTGACCTCCTTGGCACCAGGGTAATGGGATGGTTGACGGTGAAGCTCTAACGAAGAACCTTCCTACTAGTTACGCCTGCTCTCTGTCCTGCTGAACAATCTACGTAGACCCAGTACTTCCCACTTTTCATTCAGGCTCGTAATTCAGATTCGGCGAGAGCCAACGCTCGACGGTGCGCAGATCCATGCCCTTGCGGCGGGCATAGTCTTCGACCTGATCTTTCCCGATTTTCCCCACCGCGAAATACTTCGCCTCCGGATGGGCGAAATAGAACCCGCTGACTGACGCGGTTGGCAA
>JAOUHD010000102.1 GCA_029865345.1 Nitrospira sp. | reverse complement strand
ACGCGCCAACGCCTTGCGTGTTGCTTCACCCATAGGGTGAGTCCCGCCGTGATTAGAAATGCCCCGCTCACCCGCAGCCAGTGAGGCTATCCCGTAGCAGCACCACGTTTCTACAGCCGTTTATAGGTTGATGAATCCTGACCTTCTGACAGGGCTCAGCCCCTACTTCCCCATCCACAGGACGACATTGTAATGACGCGCAAGAGTGCTGGTCAGTGCCTCAATGCTGATCTGCCGGAGAAGCCCGAGTATTACAGGATTTTCAGTTGTAACGCTGTGTTTGATTCGGGGAGAGACAAGAAGGGGGTGGCTTGCGCCACCCCCTTCTCAGCTAATAACCTAAGAGTCAATTCTGATGCTAATTGTTGTCGCGCACACACCAGACATTGTTCTTGTTGATTTTAAAATCGTTACCGATGATGCCATAGTCGAAGTTTACGTCCCACGCGCTAAACGAATAGTCTTCGTGCTCCGTCGACGTCCAATAGCCATGAAACTCGATGTTGGAGAATGGGTGGCCAGTCGGGAGGGCCGGGGGAGGATAGATCGTGTGATCTGCCAGGGTCTCTAACTCTTTGAGTGTGGGCAAACGCCAGTCTTTCTTGCCTCCGACGTTCTTTTTCGCACAGATACCGGCGGCGCTTTTCCAAACTGTCATCGATCTCGTTGGTATCACTTCCCATACCAGCCCCGTCTCATTATCCAGCGCTCCTTCATTATTCATGGACTCTAGCACGGTAAACCGCGCGCTTTGCGACTCAGCCGCTTCGGCAGGGGTGACTCCTGAGCCGAAACCTGACAGTGCCAGGCAACCGACAGCCAGCCCAACAGCCCCGATGCCGCTCACCCATTTGCTTCTTCTGCTTTTCATCTCGACCCTCCTGTATGTGAAGTTGTTGCACCGCCGGACTGCTGCGTGATCCACGACATCAGACCACACAGCGAGGGATGCTTGTTTAGGTTTGGAGAAGTGTTTGCGTGTAAGTCGGAAGCCGCTGAAATGGAAATGGCCGACCCTCCTGCATGATTGTCGATGGTTGAAATTCGAAAATCGGCATAGGACATTTTTCAGATCCGTGACCCGTTAAGCGCATGCTTAATATCAGGAGACTCCTTGCTTTGTCAATATCTTCTGCAGAAGCAATCTGTTCTACCAGCATTGATGGTAGCGGTCTCGGTGTGGAGATCGTCTTACCACGAAGTTGCCTGAGAAACGACCATAGATAGTCGGATGCCCAATCGTAACACGGGGAGGGAGAAGCTTCGCCTCTCCCTCCCCGTGCTACGTTACTCTGGTACGATCCGTTCCCGGTAGACTACAGCCCTTTGAACAGGGCAGGATTGGTTGGACCATCTATCTTCAGCAGGCCAAGGGCGCCTTTTTCGGTGCGGAAGAGCGAGTGGTCAACCGAAACAAACGTGCCGGGCATTTCGCCTTTAAATTCTCCTATGGTCGCTTGACCTGGTTCTACCAGGGTGCTTTGGATATGCTCAAGTGGCGCTTTTGCCACGTTACCTGCTGGCCAGACCCGGTCTAACATCTCGCCGATGACGTGCCACGAAGAATCAAAGTTGATTCCAGCATTGCCATAGAACCATCGAGTGGTCTCTCCTACTTTCGATCGGAGCGGAACTTTGACCAGCGCGGTCATATGGCCGTTATGCACGATATAAGACGCATCCGCGTCTTTCACCTTTTGCTCTGAATAAACCAGGGTATCGTTCTTCTTGCCATCCTTCATGTAGAATTCGCTCTGCATGACATAGAATTCTTTTTCGACAGGCTTCAGCCCACCAACCGGCTCAACTACGATCAAGCCGTGCATGCCACTCAAAACATGTTGTATGTTGGATGGCGCTGCAGTGGAGGACTGGTAGACAAAGACGCCTTGGTTAGCGGCCTTAAATGTGATCTGAGCTTCCTTCCCGGGCTCCGCATTGACCAGGGCGGCTGCGCCACTGACCTTCGTGAAGTCAAGATTGTGGCTCTGCTTGCTGCCGCTCTTGTTCTTCAAGCGGATTTCAACCGTATCGCCCACCATGACGCGAATCATCGGCCCTGGCACCATTCCATTAATACCCCAGAACTCATAATTATTGTCGTCGCTAATCGGACCCACCCACTCGGATGCTTCCAGGTTGACCACGACGGTTGCGGGCTGGGTTCGTGTGATGGGAGCGGGTACATTGGGTGCCTTCGTGAGTTGGGCCTGGATGGTCTCCGCTGAGACCACGCCTGCATTGATGGCAAGACACGGAGCCATGACCAATGCGCTGATCAATCCGGCATGACGCATGTTATGGAACAAACTATTGGGCATGACGCCTCCTTTGATTTGGGATGACTCTTGTAGATGTCCTAGTCGGTTGGATCCTCTAGTCTACCTTCAGCAGACCAAGGGCGCCTTGTTTCTGTCGATCCTTCACTGGGTCAACAAACGTATAGGTGCCCGCCTTGACTTTAAACTCGACCACGACAGCGCCACCTGCAGGAACCTTGGCAACCTTGACATTCTCCGCCGGTGCTGCGTTCAAAGAACCCTCGGTGTACACCCTGTCGAACGGCTGTTCGAGGAGCTGAAAAGAGTCGACAAAGTTGGGTCCTGGGTTGGTGAAGAAAATCCGAACGGTTTCTCCGGCCTTGGCTCGAAGAGGAGTTTTGACCATCGAACTCGCATGACCATTATAGACGACATGGGAGGGGCGCTCGTCTAACCCATTTTCGTACGAAAACTCCAAGGTATCGCCCTTGGCATAGCCGTCTTTCGTATAAAACTCGCTTTCCGTGATCTGGAATTCTTTATCGACAGGCTTCAGCCCACCCGCTGGCTCAACGATGATTGTGCCGTACATGCCATTCGCAACGTGCTCAGGAATGGATGGTGATGCGGTGGCGCAGTGATACAAAAAGACGCCAGGGATGATCATCTTAAACTTTCCCCCGCTCTCCTGCCCTGGCTCGCTATTGAGCAGGCTCGCTCCGCCGCCTGGTCCCGTGATCGCATGGAAGTCGATATTGTGAGATTCCTTGCTGTCCTTACTGTTCTTCAGGCGGATTTCAACCGTATCGCCTACCATGACGCGGATCATGGGCCCTGGCACGCTCTTATTAAAACCCCAGAATTCATAATTGTTATCGTTGCTCAGCGGACCGGTCCACTCGTCCGCTGTCAGGTTGACCACGATGTTGGCGGGTTCGGTTCGCTTGATGGGAGGGGGAACATTGGGTGCAAATCCCAGTTGGGCCTTGATGGTCTCCGCCGACACCACGCCTGCATTGATGCCGAGATATGGAGTCATGATAAATGCGCCCACCAATCCGGCGGTGCGCACATAACGGGAAAAACTAATAGACATGGTGCCTCCTTTGATTTTGAACTGCCCTGGTAGTTTCTTCTCTCATACGAAGTGGGACGAACCGAATGGTTTCAGCCCCGGTTCAGGGCATTGTCGTTATCCGCCTGCTTAAGGTTTGTAACACGAGTGGTCGTGCGGCTTGCCCCCGTTCGAGAACATGTTCTCAAACGCCATCACATGCCAGATCTGCTCCTCCGTCAGGCTGTTCTTAAAACCTTTCATTTTTGTCTTTGCGATACCTTCCGATATCCGCCAGAACCAGAAACTGTCGGACCAACGGCAGATATTTTTAGGATCACGCATATCCCGCGCACCCTTCTTTACCGGTGTACCGTCCTTGCCATGACAGCTGCCACAGTTGACGTTCGGATTCACGTCGCCCTTGTAAATCTGCTCTCCCTCTTCGATAGCCTTAGGATCCGTCCACCCTCCAGCCGGCATATGTTTGTCTGCATACTCGGCTGGAACCGGGGGCAATGGGGCCTCATCCTCAGCGAAAGCCATGCCTCCTGAAAGAATCAGAGCGCTCCCCATCATCATGACCGCCATACCAAAATTCCTTCCCGCCATTCCTGCCTCCTTATTTTTCTAAATTAGTGAGTGTGGTCTATCGACGAGGTCCTATCTCATGGGGCACATCAGTAGTGTTCCGTTTGGGCCACCACATCGGAGAAAATATACCAACCCTACCACGACGATGGCAACAGAGACTATCCAGGCACGACCACATGCCGGGAAAGTTGTCTGCCATGCCACCGTTCACTCAAACCACGCAAGGCCATGTAACATAACAAATTACCTAGTGTCAAGCGGGCGCACTACTCTTCTGAGTGAACTCAATTTTGAAATGCCCTCTGATACTTCGTACGGGTGACTCCGGTTGGTCTTTCTTATTAAGACGATGCGGGCATGGGCCGACCGGAGTATCCGAAGGACATGCGGGCCTGCCTCGAATCCATGCCCCAGAGCCGATGGCCTGCCGGTTTCGTAAGTCCGAAGTGCTCAGGGCAGTCCGCAGGGCTCAACTCCACGCAAGACGTATTTGAGTGCCGACACTGTCGTCGGTAGCGAATAGTTCCTGAGCCTGACCGGTCCTGAGATCGGCTGAATCGATCTAACCGGATAGGCCCCTTTGCGCACCGGATGCATTGACAACCTTGGCGACCTCCGTGCAAGATGCACCACGCGAGATTGCGCCGAATCAGCTGTGCTCCATTCTCTGTTAGCTGATCGGTAGATCGCCGTGATGATTCGTCGGCTTCACACACAGGGGCAACAAACACGAGGGGCGCATCAGATGGCGAACGGTACGATCCTGTCTCGAGTTGGTTGGTTTTCAATGATGATTGTCGTGGGCGGCCTCTTGGCCAGTTGCGACAGCACTGTGCGGCAAATCGGCAAGTCGTCGACAGAGTCGTCGCCTGTCGTCCAGACGGAGAGCCGAGAGAAGCATACTGACCGTACCTATGGCTTTACCGTTAAATACTATCCAAAAGAGTATGTGCTTCTCACGGATGGCCCCATCCAGACAGCCACGCAGCCGCCGGCGGTCCAGCGTGTGCGCTTTCAACGGAAAGACATCGCAGCCGGTCAGGTTGCAGGCTATGAACCTCCGGGATTGACTGTCAGCGTATTCGAGCGATCGCCGGAACGCTTGCTGCACGAGTGGCTCGACTCAGCCGGACTGCTGCCTCCCGGCAGCGAGATCTCTCCGGTTCGGCTGACAGGCGTGAAGGAAGGGTTGAGAGTTACCCTCCGCCAGCAACCTGCGCCCAACGAGTTTGTCTATTTCGCGACCGACCAGTATATCTACAGTCTCGTACCGTATGGCGCCAAGGGCGGGAAAATTCTGCGGTCGTTCCGCCTGCTCCCGGATTCCTCACGGGCTCATATGCGCCATTGATCTGAGCGTGTAGAGGAAGGTTCCGGAGCACGATCCGAACGCGACGTGAATAGCCGGGCATCGGCCAGCTCTCAGGCCCTATTTCTAGCGCACATTCTATTGAGTATTCGCCAGTTGCCAGGTGAGCGCGAGGACATACCGTGCGATGTTCCGCAAAATTTCCGGATCGATCGTGTCGGCGGTGTCGGTAGTCTGATGCATGTGCGGGTGGGCCCCGCCGCTTGCGATGCTGACGGTTGGAATTCCTGCCTCTTTGAAGGGTTCGTCGTCGCCGCCGGGCAGGAATCCGTAATAGTCAAGTTTGCGTACCAAACCCACCGCGTACCCTGCTTCCTTTAACGTGGATTTCTTCAACTCTGTGACACGGAGGATTAACACTCCGTATCCCACTCCGACATGGTCAATGTTGATCATGGCTTTCGTTGAGCCGAGGGGGATGACAGGTCTCGATGTATAGAGGCGTGACCCGAGCGAATCTCTCTCATGTCCACTGAATGATAGAAAGAGGATTGTCCGTTGAGGACGCAGACCGATTTTCCCTAGGGCCCGTGCGACCTCCAGTACTATGGCCGTTCCTGATGCATTGTCGTCAGCGCCAGGAAATAAGAGGCCTGCAGGGCGGCCAAAATGATCTCGATGCGCGCCGATGACAATGGTATCCGGCCCTGTACCAGGAATCATTCCCACCACGTTCGTCAGCAAGCCGTCCGCTATCGTGGTTTTCCAATGGAGAGAGGCATATCGATTGACGAGGCGCGATCGCGCTGCTGGGGCATTATTGAGTTGTTCTTGGAGGGTGCGAAGGTGGTCAGGATTGGACTCATCGCCGCTTCCGGCGAGGAGAGTCTCGGCCAATTTCGTGCTGATCCATGCGCCAGGGAGGGCTTGGTCAGGGGAGAGCTGCCCATACAATGCGCTGGGCCTTCCCGTGGCGCCGCGGCGAGTTTCATATGGGCTGATAATCGGCCCTGTTGCGGTCAGATAGGCTACGGCTCCTCGATCTCGTGCGAAGCGGACCTTGTCGGCGTGGCTGACGGAGCCTTGGTAGTGATCCGGTTTGCCACGCAGGAAGAGCACAATGCAGTTCTTCACATCGACGCCGGCGTAATCGTCGATTCCTTGAGCGGGATCGACAATGCCGTAACCGACGAAGACGACCTGACCCTGGAGATCGGCAGAGGGGGAGTCTAAGACCGGGAGGTAGTCTCTATCCAACTGCATTGTGACCAACTGGTCCGCTGTGCCGGTGCGAACGACCGGGTTGGGTTCGATGAGTGGCGTGGAGACCATCGAGGCCATGATGCCAACGGGCTCTCCCTCTTTGTCCCTGGGAGAGGGGAAGGCGATTCCCTTGTTGTCAATGAGCGGTAGTTGTACCCCTGCCGAAGTCAATTCCTGTGCAACCCATTGTGCGGATCGCAGGTCGTCGGCGGATCCGGCTTGCCGTCCGTTGAAAGCCGGACTGCTTAACGTGCGCACGTCGGCGAGCATCCGTTCGCTCGACAGACTATTGAGTGCATCAAACAATGCACGCTGGTCTTCCTCCGATTGCGCATCACCTCGGCTCCCCAAGGGAAGCAGAGTGAGGATGATTCCCAGGAGAATGATCACAACAACGGAAGGGGAGCAGCTGCGCGTCGAGCCGTTCATGCGGTGAGCCTCTTAAGTTGGCACGGGACTATACCATAGACTGATTTGTCAACATAGACTGACTTGTTGCAGAGCGGTTGTACTTTGTGCGCGTGTTAGAGGTTGGGTCCATACAGCCTTGCCGTGGTTGACCCGACCGTCTTCGTCTGAACCCGCTTGTTCAGTGTCTCACGCCATCGGACTGCAAGGGCCGGACATACTGCGAGGCTCTGAGCGGCTTGAATATCATCTGTCCGTCGATGCATCACGTCGTTTGCTGAGGCCACTGTCCATTCTGGGCAGGGACGTTCTGCAAGTGTCAGGCGTGACCCAGCCTGAACCGTTCCCTCTCTGATCACTCGGAAATACCATCCAGTCCGTCCGCTCTCTTGTACAAGGAGGGCCAGGTCCTTTCTGCGCCAGCGCCGTGCTAATTTCCAGCAGGGCTGCCGTGGCTGTGAGACCTGAACGAGCGCCGATCCCACTTCGAACATGTCTCCGAGGCAGACCTCAGTCTCAAGCAGCCCTTCTGTCGTGAAATTTTCCCCAAACGATCCGAAAGGAAATTCGGCCGCTCCCAGCACCTGTTGCCAATAGGGGTAATGTTCGACGGGATAGACGTTCACGGCCTTTTCAGGGCCACCGTGATTCTTTAGATCCGCCTGGCCATCTCCGTTCAGGTTTGTTGTGCCAAGCCAGACCGGGTCGGTGACAGGGAGCTTAAAAAACCCTGTTGTCCAAACCTCATCGAAGGGATCGGACGATTCTCTGCCCCCCACGGTCCGTGGTTGCCCAACTTGCAAGGAGATGATTGTTCCAACCGCCGGTTGTTTCAAGAAAGGTCCTCTACTCAGCGATCTATGCTGATCATTTGGGTGATCCGCACGAAACACGGTGCGCCTGCAATTGTTGAAACAGGTGCCGGTGATTTCCTACAGATCTGTTGCGATGTGGGCCAAGCAGACGGGTGTCTGTACCTATAGGAAATGGCGCGTATTAGGGAACGCATGTGCATCAGTGTTAGGAGAACCCGGTTCGATTCAGGACCCTGCTCAATCTGTACAAGGCACAGAGACGTTTGACTCCACGCAACGTCGGCGCTGCTCCTCCAATGGCGACCGCGTCAACGAGGCAATACCATGCACTGGCGCCACTGGGGGGATTTCCTTGTGCCCATCCCAGGAGTGGGTCTATGGCTGCCCATTGCCACGCGCCGACGGTCGTACCGATCAATTCAAGCCATGTCGTAATGAAAAATGCAGCGAGATAGACCAGCGGTGAACGGCCTGTCACCAGCCAGATTAAGAATATGCAAAACAGCAACGCACCGACCGCATCCCCGCGTTCAGCATATCCGGTGACACCCCAGATGGCCCAGGTGCCCCACACGCCTATGACAAACAGAGCAATTTTTCTGGGATGGCGTACAAAGAGGCCGGATCGTGCCAAGGCAACGGCGGTCAGGTACACCATGCCGTGGCCAGGTGGGACGTAAGCCGGTACATTCTCGAATCGGTAGGTATAACCTCCCATATAGATGGAGGCGAAATGCTCTCCCACTGTTGCAAATATGACCGCAATCAAGACCTGCACCCGTGTTTCTTTATTTTCACCCAGCAATAAGGCTCCAAGAAAAACCCATGCCAAGGCTCCTAATGCCTGTTGTCGCTCGACGCTGGCACTGATTTCGAACAAGGAACTCACGGCAACGCTCAGGAATGTAAACGCAGCGATAGCATAATCGCGTAGTCGATGCGTACTGGCCGTATTGGTGTTCGGAAAATGCCTGAGGGCGGTGCGCTTGACCCTATCGAACCAGAGTCCCGGAGAAGAAGTGGGTGAGGAAGCTTCCATATGTCAAATGTGATCTGGAGGGTGGCAACTCAGGTAGGCTTTCAGTATCGCTACATTCAAGATTGTTCATCCTGCAGTGGAGAATACAGTTGGCATCATACAGGACCCCCATCGAACGGGCAAGTTCCAGGCAAGTGCCGATGATCTGTTAATCATACAAGAAGCTATTCAGAATAGCTCTCGTCGGGAGCCACATCCAGATTCACGAACGGATACAAGGCTACGGAGGTCACATACCTATTGGGAAAGAAATGAAGAGATCAACGAGAAAATAGTGGAGAGAGGGGGAGCCGAATGAGTGAGAATGGGGGAAAAGAAAAACGCCGGTTCGTCATTCCATCGTGTGATGGAGACGAACCGGCGTTTCCTTAGACCCAGACTAGCTTATGCTCCCATCCGTGTGAAGACCGGGAGTACTGGAGCCCAGACTGGATTGATGAGTCGCTCACCAGAATCGGTCCAGGACAGGAACAATCCTGCAAAGCGCTGATCCGGATCGTGGAGAATGTCCACCAACCGTTGCACTTCCCACAGGACGTCCTTGGACTCGACCTTAATGTCAACTGTTTGACCAGGTTGGATTGGGGCCTCGTTATCCATCGTCAGGCCGGCTGATGCGACCAGTTCGGCTGGATAGTTTGGATCAACCCGAGATGCACCAAACTTGTTGGTGAATCTGATACCTGCTGTTGTGAACTCACCGATGGTTACCGGCTGTGTGCCGTTATTGGTCGCATGAAGAACCATGCGCAACGCGCGGCCCGGAACATCGTACTCTGCATGAATAACGTCAACCGTCAGCGGGTTTGGCTTGATCGGCATAGGCTTGATCTTTGCCTCACCAGCCTGCAGCGGGACGCTAATCGGGTGCTTTGCTTCTGCAGCCATATACCCGACGACCACAACAGTCAATGTGAGGACCAACACCGCAACACCAACTTTTCGGTCAATGGGGTCAAGCAGAATCTCGTCCCCATACGCCGCCAGGACTCGAGCGCGAATCAGATACATTGGTCTGATCGCAAAGTACCCGACCCAGAAGATTCCGAGAGCGATCCACCAGAAATGCCAGGCAATTCCAGTCATGCTTCCCATCGTCTCCGAGTCGAATGTTTCATTGGTCAGGGTCTTGATTGGATTGGTGAAATCCTCATAACGACCCGTGATGTCCATCCATCCACCTGGTCCCGCGATTGGACCGGCTTCCTTGACGGCAAACATGGGATGGATGTGATGGTGGCCTGGGAGTCTGGCCTTTAATTTGACGATGTACTCATAGTCACGGCCGATTTCCATCGGTCCCGAGACGAACATCGGCGTTCCATTGACCTTCGAGCTCAAACGCACGAAGACGGAGCTGGGGGACCCGACATTGATGAAGGTACGGGTCGGCTTCACCACCGCACGAGGCCAATCCTCGGATAAGTGGAACTTGCCCTTCAGCTCTGTCACATCATTGACTTTGGTCGACTTTCCAACCCATTCAGTGTCATACCAATTTACAGTGCGCATCCGCAGGAATGGCTCCTGCGATCGCTCCCCGTGAGCGAATGCTGGGGTAATATCGAGAGCCGGCGTGGCTGCCAGCGTCACCACCCCGCAGAGTCTAATCATCCACAGTTTGAAGACGTGTTTGGCAGTCATGCTTTCCCCCCAGAAATTTTAGCTTTGTCGCCTTGTGGTCCCAAAGTGGCGAATGCAAATACATCCCACACCTTGGTGGTCCGCTGTCTGTCATCGGTGATGTAGAAGTACGAGGTGCAGAAGAACTTCCCAAACTGCCACCACAAGATGTACATCAACGAGGACGCGAACGCGGCGAAGAACGCGGAGATCATGGTGCTGTGACCGCCGAATGTGCGCAGCGATCCAACTTCGATCATCCGGATGTACTCAGGAGTTCCCGTACGAACATACATAAAGCCCATATAATCTGCCCATGAGAGCAATGCGCCGTCAACGACAAGCGGCGTATGGCTATAGGCAAATATAGGCCAGTTGCTCGGATAGAATAGTGCCGCGAACATCCATGCTCCGATCACTGCCGTCAACGTCCAGTTCCTGGTCAACAAGAGAGTGATGTCGAGAACCAAGGCACCTGGAATCGCCGTAGCAGGCATGACGAAGTTGGGTGGGTAGTTCGACCACCACCACCAGGAAGTGTAGACGGCGATCCATTTTCCAGCGCCCAGCGCCAGAATGCAGAGCGTCGCACCGAATGGCTGGCGATAGTTCACCCAGTTGTAGTACTGGAGAGCAGCGCAGAAGGTAATTAAGGTAACCGGCGTCACGATCGGCCACCACTGACGGTCTTTCCAGTCGAGCCAGAAGTCCCAGTCGCCACACAGCAGGGCCGTGTGCATATGGAAGGTCCCGACGATAGTGACGAACAAAATGGGAATGAAATAGATATAATCGATTTTTCGAGACATCGCTACCCCTTCAGGGGGTAACTTCGAAGCCTTGATAATCTCATCGGTTCTAAACATAACTGACATCCTCCGTCATTTCAGTCGGCCGTGGCCGACCAGGCGTTCCGTTCCCTATGGTGCCTGGTCAACCGCCGATACCGACCTATGGTTCATATAGTCTGCATCCGCCCAGTTACTTAGTACCCGGCCTTGGCATTCGGGTTCACCTGGCTGGGGAACGGATCCAGAATGGCCTTGGGCGCGTTGTTCCAGACCACGTCCGCCAGATTCGACATCCGGCTCACGATCTGCGCCGCCACACCACCCGCCGCTCCGAATAACCCGCACCAG
>JAOUHD010000101.1 GCA_029865345.1 Nitrospira sp. | reverse complement strand
TTTGGTGGAGGGCAGGGGAGTTGAACCCCCGACCCCTACGTTGCGAACGTAGTGCTCTCCCAACTGAGCTAGCCCCCCACCCATGGGATATCGGGACCGCGACCTCAGGATCCCGCAGGGTTCGCTGCACATGAGTATGCAGTCTTGTTGCCGCGGTCGAAGAACGGGGAGGAATGTAGGGTCGCGTTTCCCCTCGGTCATTATACACAACCTGTTACAGAGTCTCCACCAGTACTTGATCACACAGGAACGGAAGGTGACCATCATCATAACAGGGCATTCAAAAATTCTCGACTTGATGTCTCCTCGGCGATGGCACTGCCTGTGGTCGCATGATGGCGCATGGCGATCGTGATGCTTCTTGCCAAATTGGTCAGAATGGTACCCCTCGAAGCAAGGTAGGCTAGGGTTGTGTTTTGTCGTGATGGAAATGTACTGCTTGTGATTTCTCAGGCAGGGTTATCGCTATATTAGACCGGATTATCAAGACACAGTTGATGCTTTCGCTCGACTATGTGTTGCAGCGATCACCACCTCCAAAACATCCGGTTTTAGCTTGATGATGAGGAACCTTTCGAATGACTGCCGATGTGGGATCCGTTGTCCGAAGCCATTGAGGGTCGGATGAACAAGGTCGCTTGCTCTATCCTCTAGCGGTAGACAACTGTCACGCGTTTGAGGAAGTCTTCCAACTGTACAATAAGCTGTTCGATTGTAGAGTAGTCCTCGAGTTGTGCTGCGCGTTCCATCGCCGCTCCGATTTCAGAAATTCGATCAAATCCAAATCCGCCTCCATCGCCTTTCATGCGATGGCCAAGAGTTTGAATAGTCCTGAGGTCTTGCTTGCTCAGTGCGTTTCGAAGTGTCTGGACATCCTTTTTCCGATTATCTAGAAAGATCGGGACAATATCTTCAAGGTCTCGACTAATCTCTACAGTGAGTTGGTCTGTTGGTTCGGGTTGTGAGGCGTGCATCGCTAGACGACGTGCTCCTTGTACGCTCGAAGCACTTCCAGTAATGTGGATTTCTTTACGGGCTTCGTGAGATGTGTGTTGCAGCCTGCTTCAAAGATGCGGACCCCTTCTTCCTTGAGGGCCAATGCAGTGAGGGCGATAATTGGTGTGGGTGGAAGATCATGATCCCGTTCCCACGAGCGGATTGCCCTTGTCGCGGCATAGCCGTCCATGACGGGCATTTGCACATCCATCAGGATAACGTCGTAGTGAACGGACTTGAATTTGTCCAACGCGATGGCGCCATGTTCTGCCACGTCAAGGAAGTAGTCGGTCGGCGTCAGATATGCTCGTACGAGCAATTGATTGTCAGGGGAATCTTCAACTAACAATATGCGTAAGGGCCGTGTCGAAGCAGTCGACGGTGGCGTTGTGATTACCACACTCGTCGGTGGTATTCCTTTTGTCCGGCCGATGGCGATCTCGATAGTCTGTGCAAGATCGGACCGTCGGATGGGTTTAATCAGATACCCGCCGAGACCAAGGTCATACGTCCGTGCGATATCGTCCGCCCAATGATCGGAAGTCAGCATAATGACGGTCGGGCAATTCCCGTTGGGTAGGGACTTCAGCTGTTCCACAACATGAAAGCCGCTCATCTCAGGCATGCGGCAGTCGAGGAGCAAGAGCTCGTACGCTTGTCCTTGTTGTTCGGATGCGTGGCGGAGTTTGTCCAACGCGGTCATCCCATCGCTCGCTTCCGTCACCTGAGCCCCCCAGGTACTCAGTAGTTCACGGAGGATGAGGCAGGTGATGGGATGATCATCCACAACCAGAACTCTAATTCCTTTAAGGTTGATCGGCGTTGCGGATTGCTGATGGCTCGGTTCTGTTTGAGCCTGAAGCAGGAGGGAGCAGTGGAAGGTGCTCCCTGTTCCCACAATACTTTCAGCCCAGATCCGTCCGTTCATATGTTCGGCAAGGCGTTTGGTGATCGCGAGGCCGAGTCCGGTCCCTCCGTACTGTCTGGTCGTTGACGCATGTGCCTGCGTAAAATTGTCGAAGATCGAGGCGAGTTTGTCGGACGGGATTCCGATCCCAGTGTCGGTTATAGAAAACCGAATCGCACCGGGCATGTTCCGATTGGAATCGTTTGTAACATGAACGACTACCGATCCTTTCTCGGTAAATTTAAGGGCATTACCGATAAGATTGATCAATATCTGCGTTAGCCGCGTTGGGTCACCGACTAACTGACACGGCACATTCCGATCCACATGGCAGGCAAGCTCTAACCCCTTCTCGTTGGCTCGCATCGCCAATATATCGATGGCCTTATCGATGACTTCATTCAGGTCGAATGCGATGGACTCCAACTCCAACCGGCCGGCTTCGACTTTTGAGAGATCCAAAATATCGTTGATCAGATTCAAGAGTGTGCCACCCGCACGTCGGAAGATCCGTAGATACTTCCGTTGGTCTGGTGTAAGCGGGGTATCCCAGAGGAGATCAGCCATGCCGACGATGGCATTCATGGGGGTGCGGATCTCATGACTCATGCTGGCGAGAAAATCACTCTTGGCGCGGTTGGCCACTTCGGCGACTTCCTTGGCGACACGGAGGGCTTGTTCTACTTCCCGCCGTTCAGCCGCTTCCAAGGCAAGGGATGTCATGGTTGCGAGTAGGCTGATGAGGTCTTCTTCGTGCCGAGTCCATCGTCGAGGTGCACCGATGGACTCGGCACAGAGTGCTCCCACGAACTTTCCGTTTTGCCTGATTGGCGCACTCAGCATGGCATTGATACGGAAGCAGGATAGGTACCACGGTGCCAGTTCCTTGAAGCGTGGATTTCGGGAAATATTGTGAACTGCGATGGTGCGCTGTGTGGGCGTCAGTGATCGAAGATGTGCAGGCCAGTCCGAGAGCTGGAACACGAAAGAAGGGGTGGGATGGTGTCGTCCAGAGGTGCACGCGTCGATCAGTTCGATGGCAGTGCGCTCTTTAGTCAGCAGCCAGAGGCTGGCGCGTTTGACGTGCAGCATACTGCAGCAGGCCTCTGAAATCGCACAAAAGACACGGGAAATGTCGCTGCTATTCAAGGCTTTACTTTGCGCCAGTTTGCGGAGTGTGCCTTGATACTGCTTGAGCCGTGTGGCCGCACTCTGCTCCAATAAAGGGAGTGTTCGTTCGGAGAGTTTCCGTTCAGGGGAAGTGGTTCGTCTGGTCTTAGTGCGGGAATGACGAACAGCTCTCATGGTTGCGAGACTCGCTCTTGATGTCGTACCCGTGGATGGCGTGACATGGGGGTGTGAATGCCCAGCGAATAGTTGGGGCGGTCTCTAGTCGTCGTGTGACTCTTGAACCAGCGACAGAATACTGGCTGATTTGATCCGATTGCGTCCCTCTTGTTTCGCTTGATAGAGGGCCTGATCTGCGGCCCTGATGAGATCGGTAGGAGAAGAGTTTCTGTTCGGGACTATGCAGGCATATCCAACGCTGATCGTCACGAGCTCCCCATCTGTGTGCTTCATACCTAAGGATTCAATCCGGCGTCGAAGATTTTCCGCGACCTGTGCCGTGCCATCGATACCTGTGCCGGGCAAGACCGTCACAAACTCATCTCCGCCATAGCGGGCAACCAAATCGCCTGGCCGATTCACGGAGCTCGAAATTGCCGCAGCGACCTGTTTGAGACATTCATCGCCGGTTGTGTGGCCCTTGGTATCATTATATTTTTTAAATTGGTCGATATCGAAGATAATCAGCGATACCGGAGTTGACTCGCGCGCCCCTCTTCTCCATTCCTGATCCAGAAAGTCATCAAACTGGCGTCGATTGGTGATACCCGTCAATCCGTCCAAGCAAGAGAGACGGAGCAACATCTGATTGGCCTCTTGGAGTTGGCGCATGACCTCGAGAAGTTCCTGCTCACGTGCGCGGCGGCGGTCGATTTCGTGGACAAGCCGGAGCACCGACCGTACTCTGGTCAGGAGCTCGACCTTGTTGACTGGTTTGGCAACGTAATCCATGGCTCCGGCGGCAAACGCGAGTTGAAGATCGACCGGATCGGTCTTGACGGTGACCATGATAATCGGAGTGTCTCGGAACCGGTCGGCGGCTTTGATCTGGCGACAGGCTTCGATACCGTTCATCTGCGGCATCAAAATATCCATGAGGATCAGATCGACTTGCCCACCGCTGTGCTTACTTCCGTCCAGGCCGAGATGCTGAAACGCGGCGGCGGCGGAATCCGCTGTCAGAATATTTTCATAGCCGGCAGCCGACAAAATGGCCTGCAACAGGAGTCGATCATCTGCGGAATCGTCGACGATGAGGATGCTCATAAGTTCACACAGTCTTGTGGTAAGAAGCTTTTAAACGGTACCAGCTACTCTTGATAAACGCCAGGATAAAGCTTTTTGAGGCAGGGTTGACAGAGTCCGTGGCTAAACTCCGCTTCGGAATGTTCGCCGATATATTCTTCGAGTTGTTGCCAGAATCCACCATCATTACGGATGTTCTTGCAGGAGGCGCAGATCGGAATGAGTCCGCGAAGCACTTTGACTTCGCGAAGGGCGCGTTGGAGTTCCTCATTGCTTCGGCTAAGCTCCGCTTCCCGTTTCTTGCGGCAATCCATCTCGTGCTTCAAGGTAAGCGCCGAGGACACGCGGGCAAGCAACTCCACTCCGTTCACGGGTTTATTGATGTAATCCATCGCGCCGGCAGAGAACGCTTCCTTGAGGCTATTGAGGTCATTCTTCGCGGTCACCATGATGATTGGAATATCTCGAAGATGCTCCTGCTGTTTGATATGTCGGCAAGCTCCCACGCCATCGATGTCGGGCATGAGGACATCCATCAGAATCAAGTCGACCTTGACTGATGTTGGTGGGTCATCAAGGTTTAAGGCCGTAAACGCTGCCTGGGCCGAATCAACTGTGACAATCTCATCATGACCGGCCTTTGTCAGGATAGACCGCAGTAAGAGATGCTGGTCGGGAGAGTCATCGACTATGAGGATCGCCATACCACTTCTTAACGGCTAAGAGTAGACGAAACTAAAGCCACCCACGGAATAAGTTTCAGTATAGCAAACGATTCTAGAGACGATTAGGAGAGCTTGCTTTTAACCAGGTCGCTGACTAGCTTGCCGTCGACGGACTGCCCGGCGAGGCGGGCCATCACAGCCTTCATGACGATTCCCATATCTTTGTGGGTGCGGGAGCCTGTTTCTGCGACGGTCGCTACGACAATGGCCTCGAGTTCTTGAGGGGAGAGCGGTTTGGGGAGGTAGGACTCGATAATTTCAATTTCCTTCCGTTCCTTAGCAGCCAGTTCCGTCCGTTGAGCTTTTTCAAATTGTTCGATGGATTCCCGGCGCTGTTTGACGAGAGTTGTCATCACGCGGCTCATTTCAGCATCATCAAGGTCCCGTTTCAACTCGACTTCTTTGTTCAGGACGGCGGCTTTAACCATACGGATGACATCCATGCGAAGTTGATCTCGTGATTTCATCGCATGCTTGAGGTCTTCGGTTAAGCGATCGGACAGTGACATGGGAGGCCTCATGGATTAGTGATTGAGATGGATTGCGAAGCATACCCTCTTGTTTTCAGTGAGTCAACGAGATGAGTGCTGAATGGTATTCATACAAAGGGATGGTATGATTATGATATGGGTACAAATTGTATGGCTCTCATGACGAAGAGGAGGATGGGTATGTCGGAGAAAGCGACATGGATGATAGGATTCAAGAATGGGTTGAGCCTGGCTGGCATAGGGGTATTGCCGTTGGTAATGGGGGGCTGTGCCGGTGAAGCGCCGAGACCTGCGCCGACGATGACGCAGGACCAGGGGCGAAGCAATGCTGACAAAGCGTTTGAAAAACTGAAGCAAGAGGAAAAGAATCGTGCTATCGACTCCAGAGTAGGTCCTTACTAATTAAGGTTGATCGCCCGGCGTGAGAGTTGTCGCAAGGGTTTCAACAGCGGCAGTTCCCAGAGCAATCGATGGTGAGCGCGCTGCTCCACTTGACGAGGTTCGTGAAAGGTTCGGAGAAGTGTCGCTGAGACGATCAATCGCAATAGGCCCGAGAGAAAGAAAATAAACGGGAGGTTGGAGACGGGCTCCAGCATCAAGTTCCAAGCCTGCAGCCTGTCCGGTAGCGTGTCGATCAGTACGCTTCCGATCACGGTTCCCATTGCCCACCCAATACCATTCACGATGCTTGAAATGGCAACAGCTTTCCCGCGATCCGTAGGCTGCACCACGTCGAAGACGTAGTTATTCAATCCAAGCCCAAGTCCTGCCCAGACCACGCCTCCGAAGAAATTGACGGTGACAAGAAACGGCCATGCTGTCCCGAATAGATACAACATCGGCAGGAATGCTACGAGTAGTCCAGTGAAGGTGAGCAACGCCTTATTCCCAAAGCGATCGCCGAACTGTCCCCAGGCTGGCAGGGTCAGAAATTGGCCGATGATGCCGGCGGCCAGCCAGGTTCCATATTGCCAATGTGCGAGATGCAGGTCCTGAAGCAGGTAGATGACGAAGAATGGACCAGCAACCAACACAGCCGAGTGCATGAGACCTGAAAACAGCAGGAAGTGGCGGAAATTTTTAGACGTGCCGGTGCGGAGAAAGACCAGAAATCCAGTTGGATTGCCGCTCGGCTCATGCGATGGTAAGCCGCGTACCTTCAGTAGTAAGAGAGCTGCCGTGCTCCGGCAGAGCCCAGCCGTGAGGAACATCACGGCAAAGCCGACCCAAAGGAGTTGCTGTTGCTCGAAGAAGCTCAACAGAGCTCCAGTCAGGCAGAGTGCGAGAAAACTGGTCATTGCAATGGTGCGTGATCGTCTGGCGAAGTAAGTGCCCCGTTCGTTAGGCTCAAGCAAGTCGGTGATGAGACTATTCCATGCAGGAGAGGTGAAATGAGTAAAGGTGAAATACACGGCAACGGCTGCGATGAGCAGCCACGGCCCTTGATCAGGCCAGAGCAAGGGTAGTGCGAGAATGGGGACCCAGGCGAGGGATTGTCCGATGATGCCCCAGAAGACTTGAGAAGCCAGGCTGGGGAACCAGTGGGCGACTTTGACGGAAACCAACTGCGCCCATGTGCCTAAGAGCTGGGGAATAGCCGAGAGAATACTCAATTGGAACGGTGTCGCGTGCAAGAGTAAGGCAAAGGCCGAGAGATACTGCTCGCCTCCGCCTTGGGCAATAGCCTGGAATAGTCCATCACGAATACCAAAACGACGACCGGACTCGTGTGGCATGATGGGAGCGGGATCGTTGTCAGGAGTATGTCCAGTTGAATGTGGTGATGCTGGTTGGGCGGTCATAATCAGAAAACCAAGAGCACTCTACCATAGAATCAACATGGCACAAGGATTCATCAGATGATGGCCGGCAGTCATTGCCTCCTATGATGTTCCTCAGTACGATAAATTCTATGGCTCAGGATGTTTCGGCAACGAGACTGCCACGAGGTTGGTTTGCCGTTGGCGTGGTTTGCGTCGCCTTGCTCCATGAGCAGGTAGGGATTGCCAAGGACCTCCTGCCTCCCAAGGCGCAAGAGTCCACAGAGATTGGATCGACCCAAAGCCCCTCCTTCGACTATCAGGAAAAAGACATTCCGCAGTCGCTTTTTACTTGGATCAAGATGGCGAAAGGGTTTGAGGTAGAATGGGATACGTTTGGACGTAAAGGGTGGTATACCCAGGATCCGCGGCTGAAACCGATCGGGCTGGGTTCTACATTCGTGCCGGAGATTCCAGCAATCTATATTGTTTTTGAAGTAGCCCCCTTGGAGGATCCGGCACAATTTGCAGTGCAATGGCATTTGGAGAAACTGAGCGGCCAGTTGAATGAGAAGCCGTTAGGGAAAGATGTATTGGAGGTGTCAGGACACGAACGATATGGGTACCTTGAGTTGAAACGGTCAGGTGAGAAATGGCCGGTGGGCAATTATCTGGCGAAGATCTATATTGCGCCGATAGGCCAACAACCGTTTCACGCCGTAAACCACGTCGGCGTGATGCGTTTTACCATTGCAGATACTGTTCCTACCTGGTCTCCTGAACACAAGTCGGTCAGGTAGGTCCCTGGAGAAAGGATACTCATGGGAGAGCGTGTGAAGGTCACAGATCCAGACAAACTAGTCTTGCTCTATGAACGGTTTCGGGATGTTTGTTTGGTTGAGAAAGAAGTCTGGAAAGAAATCTTCATGCCACGGGAGGTGACTGGGGGGCCGGTGAGAACGAACATTCAGGACCGGTATGACGTTGAGATTAACGACCCCGACATTGAGCATGCTATTGAGGCCAACATCTCACGGGGGAGTGCGATCTTGGGCGCGGCCATTGATGAGTACCGCGCCCACATCGTTTTTTTCAAGAAATAGGATTAAAGTCGCTCCAACGCCGCGATCCGTACCTCAAGGGGGGGGTGCGTTGAGAATAAGCTCATGAACCCACCGGCGTTGCCGGAGATCTTCATCGTTGCGAGTGCGTCTTGCGTGGAGTATTGGAATTGAGCTCGATTTACCCATCGATCAATCGCTCGGAGCGCGCCGATCATCGAGTCTTTCCCGTACACCTTGGCAGCAAACGCATCGGCTCCAAATTCTCGACGACGTGAAAACCAACTGATGACGACGGAGGCCAGGATGCTGACGATGATCTGTACTGCCAGTGACAGACCGAAACCTAAGGCTGCCTGATCCCGCTCCGCAAAGAAACGCCGTACCCACATGGCGATGTAATACACAAAGGTGTTCATCAGCCCGGCTAGCACAGTCGTAGCGAACATGTCGCCGTTATAGACGTGGCCCATTTCATGAGCCAGAACAGCCTTCACCTCATCTTCCTTGAGGTTCTCCAGTAATCCGGTTGACACCGCTACCATCGAGTTGTTCTTGCTTGGTCCCGTCGCGAAGGCATTGGGATCGGGAGAATTGTAGACCCATACCTCGGGCATGGTGATATTCAACCGTTGGGCGATTTCCCGCACGGAACCATAAACGACCTGTTCAGCATGAGAACGAGGTTGGGTGATCTGCTGGCAGTCGAGCATGGCTCGCGCCATTTGCTTTGAGAATGCCAAACTGATGAATGCCCCACCGAATCCGAACATGGCAGCCCATACCAACGATGTTAGATCGACAGAACCGCGGACATCGACTCCGAACATCGGTAAGATCACGTTGATCACAATGGGGATGGTGATCGACAGCGTCACCATGATGAGAATATTTGCGATCAGCAGCAGACCTACGCCTTTAAGCCACTTCATTATGAGCCTCCTTGGAAACAAACGGTCGCCTCATGTGAGGCAACGAGCTGAACTACCATGATTATACACAAATCCGTTGCCTGCGACACACTGTCAGTCATAGAGGGCATAGGATTATGAGTAAGACCTCATTGTTCAAAGTCAAGATGAGTGAGGTCTCTGAAAGTACGTGGATAACCTTGACCGTCTCCCGACGCTCCTGTTAGAAAGCCATTATCATGAGGGTTTATGAAAAATGCTTCTGGACACTGGTGATAGGGAGTTGGGTGACCCTAGTGCCTACGTCGGTTGGACTAGCTGCGGATACTTTCATGCCAGGCCCGCCGATCATTGTCTCCATTTCTCCTGATGGAGTTCAACGGGCTACCGTTATTCTCGACAGTTATTCCTACTCACCAAACCATCTGGTCGTGGAGAGCGGCAAGCCAGTTGAGTTGACCTTGACGAGTCGTACGACATTCATACCCCATAACTTCGTCATGAAGGAGCTCTCGGCCAACCTTTCGATTGAGCAGGACGTTGGCGCAGGGAAAACTATCATCCCGAAACTCGCTCCGACTCAGCCTGGGCGTTTTCCGTTCTTTTGTGACAAACGGCTGTGGCCTATGCCCAGTCATCGAGATAAGGGAATGGAAGGATTATTGGAAGTAAGGTAATGGAACTTTCTACGACAACCGTCTCCTCCAAGCACGAGCTGCTCCGTGACCTTCTCAAGCAAGTTTCCCGTCTGTTTTACACAACATTAATTGTTGTGCCGGCGAATGTTCGTGATCAAGTAGGATTGGCGTATCTCTTTGCCCGGGCTGCCGATACGATTGCCGATACGGAATTGATCGACCGGCCATGTCGGTTAGGTTTTCTTAACCGTCTCAGGGAGCAGTTTGTCCGCGAGTCGATCGATTGGACAGAAGTTCGCGCCATTCAGGAAGTGGTGGGACCGCTTCAGCAGGATTCTGCTGAGCGAATTCTGCTTGAACGACTGGATGAGTGCTTCCGGCTGTTTCTCGACTTTTCATCGGATGACCGGCAGCGGATTCAGCGGCTGATGACCACCCTGACTCAGGGAATGGACATGGACCTCAGCATCTTCCCGGGAGCCTCAGTGGCCGACCTCACGGCATTGAAGACACCGGATGACCTGAATCGCTATACATACCATGTGGCCGGATGTGTCGGCGAGTTCTGGACCGATCTCATGTGCGCTCATCGCAAGGCGCTGGCGAACTGGAATATTCAGCAGATGTCGGAAGTCGGAGTACGATTTGGCAAGGGACTGCAACTGACGAACATCGTCAAGGACATTGCCCATGATCTGCAAAAGGGGCGTTGTTATATTCCAGAAATGATGCTCGATGAAGCTGGACTGAAGCCGCAGGACCTGTTGCAGCAGAGCAATCTTCCTCGCTTCAGACCTGTGCTCCGCAAGCTTATCCGTCTGGCGGTCGAGCACCTTGATCAGGGCTGGCTCTACACAATGGCGATTCCGCGTTATGAAACCCGACTACGACTCGCTTGCATGTGGCCGATCCTCTCTGCCGGAGAATCGCTCAAGCTTGTCATGAATTCTCCCGATCTGTTGAATCCTGCCGTGAAAGTGAAAATCCCACGCAGCAAGGTGTATCAGATCGTGGCGATGACGACAGGCACCGTCGCGTGCGGATATGCCGGGACCGCCTACTGGGGACACTTAAGGAAACAACTTGGTCCATTCTGAAGGGCAGGACTGCTTTCGCTAAGGCCACAACATTTTGGCCCACCATAAGGCTCACCTCCGCTTAGCTGTGCGACTTGTTTCGTCCTGAACTGTGTCTGAACAAGACTTCAAACAGTGCGCCCAGCACGCTTTATGCAGGCCATTCAGCTTAGGTGACATCGGAGCGCAAAACGCCTTTGATGCTTGCTCAACTAGCCCTGCCTCTAAAGATAACTAAACGACAATGCTACTCGTCATGACGATTGGATTTTCCGAGGTTACACTCAGAGCAAAGACACTGAAGATTTTCCAAGACTGTCTCGCCTCCTTGAGCCCATGAGATCTTGTGATCCACGTGCAACTCGACCCCTTGGTTGTTCGCTGGAGAGCGGCCACGGAACGTGTCAATGAGTTTGGGACACTTGCCGTTGGCATGTAGTGTAGAACCTCGTCTGTCGGATCCGTGATCGCGTATGGCGTGATGCCTCCGATCGCCGCGACCACCCCGATTTCTTCACTCTGTTGTGCGACCCGTGGATCGTCTGCGATCGCGATCGTGGTTCCTACGCCGTTCTGCGCGGTCGATTCTTTCGTCGGCGGATTAATCCAGACCGCCTGGGG
>JAOUHD010000100.1 GCA_029865345.1 Nitrospira sp. | reverse complement strand
CAAGACACTTGTGGAACGACTTGAGAAGGTGTCGTCCGTTCTGCTGCAGGACGACAAGCATCTGACGGAGATCATGACTGCCCTGTCCTTTCAAGACTTAGTCGCGCAGCGAGTGAAGAAACTTGTGGCGATTCTCGATGAAGTCCAAGGCAAGCTGGTGGAACTCGTCGTCATCTTCGGACTCCAGCAGAGTGGCAATGGGTCGACCGCCTCCGGAACCGCAGGCGACCTGCTCAAACAACTCGAGGCATCGAACACGACGGCCATGAAACAACAGGTTGCCGACGATATACTGGCTCAGTTCGGATTCAAATGAGGCGCTTGCATCATGGATATTGCAACCATACTCGGGCTGGTGCTGGCGTTGGGCTCCATTATCGGAGGCCAAATACTGGAGGGTGGGCACATCGGTTCGATTATGCAGCTCACGGCCTTCATCATCGTGATCGGCGGGACGTTCGGAGCGATTTGTGTGCAGAATCCGCTGTCGGTGGTCATGAAGGCGTTCAGCTCCCTGTCTCTGGCGATCACAGGCCCCCATATCGACAATAAGGGAACCATCAAGTTGATCCTGGATCTTGCAAACGTCTCACGGAAACAAGGGTTGCTGGCACTTGAGGGCAAACTCAAAGACATCAAAGATCCCTTCATGAAGAAGGGAATCCAGCTCATCGTCGATGGAACCGATCCGAAAGCCGTGCACGAGATCCTTGAGATTGAGGTGGAACACCATGAGGAGCAAGGCGTCCATGCGGCCAAGGTCTGGGAAGCCGCGGGTGGGTACGCACCGACCGTCGGCATTATCGGCGCGGTGCTCGGGCTGATTCACGTGATGGAGAATCTGGCCGATCCCTCAAAACTGGGTGGCGGTATTGCGGTGGCGTTCGTCGCTACGGTCTACGGCGTGGGAGCAGCCAACCTCTTTTTCTTGCCGCTGGCCAATAAGATCAAGTTCAAGTTGAAGGAGGAAGCCGGGTCACGCAACGTCATCATCATGGGACTGGTAGGACTGGCCCAGGGTGAAAACCCCCGATTGCTCCAGGAGAAGCTGGAAAGCTTTCTTCCCCACAGCGAACGCATGAAGGAAGGGAAAAAATGATGTCGTTCGTGAAGCCAGCTTCGACTCAGCGAGGCGAGCGACTCTCGTGTCTCGTGGACGCCATGAAGAGGGCTGACTCATACCCTTCACCTTTCACGGTCGTCAATGGCGAAGCATAAACACGAAGAGCATGAAAATCACGAGCGGTGGCTGGTCTCCTATGCGGACTTTATTACGTTGCTGTTTGCGTTTTTTGTTGTGATGTACTCGATCTCGTCCGTCAATGAAGGGCGGTATCGGACCGTCAGTGAATCAATCAAGGCGGCGCTGAATCCAGTCTCTAATCATTCTGGAGAAAACCAGATCATCAACATCGGCGAGGCCAAATCGGTTCAGCAGGGGCGAAACCCATCCGATGCCAAGCAGACGGTTCTTCGACGCCTCAACAAGCAGATCCAGGCTATCAGCGACAAGCAAGTGAAGGACCTGGTGGCGTTCGTCACCATCGTCCAGAGAACCAACGGGGATATCGTGATCACGATTCCCGACAGATTGCTGTTCAATAGCGGCGAAGCGACGGTTCGCGCTGAAGCGCTGCCATTTCTCGAAGGATTGGGCGGCGTCATCCTGGAATTGAACCGGCATACGCGTATCGAAGGCCATACCGATAACGTCCCGATCAGGACGGCGCTGTTTCCGTCCAATTGGGAATTGTCCTCGACACGGGCGGTGATGGTGGTGCGGGTGCTGTCGGAGCTCTACGGAGTACCGGCGGATCACCTGGCGGCTGTTGGGCATGCCGACACCAGGCCCATCACGGCCAATGCGGATGCGGAACAGAGGGCCAAGAACCGTCGCGTCGAGGTCGTGATTCATGAACAGGCTCCGCTCGCCCCTCTTATGCAGACAGAGAACGAGACGGATGTGTTCGGACGATCGACTGACGATGGGCCGTTGAACGCGTCGCAGTTTGTTCCGGAACTATCCGGAGAGGGACGAACGCCGACACCGTAGGTGGGGTACGCGTGTTATGCGGTCGGCACTCAAGTCTTGACCCTCAGCAGCCGACAATAGGATTCAGTACCTTCAGTCAGGAAGGGGCTTGCGCTATGGCCACGGAATCATCATCCCCGCAACTATCTCAGGCGGATAATCAGAACCCCAGGCATCTCGCTCCGAAAGGGGATATCACTATTTTTGAAGCAGGTGAATTCAAAGACTCGCTGACGAAGTTGTTCACAAACGATGGGCTGGTGTCATTAGACCTCAGTGCTGTCGCCAGAGTCGATACGGCGGCGATTCAACTGCTGCTGGCCGCTAAAAAGCAGAACCGAATGTTCGTGTCAGGGATCTCTGAAGACTTGCAGTCAAGATTACATCGGCTTGGATTTGCCGGGTCACTTAGCGAATGACGGCCGTTGCGAACGAGGCTGAAGAATCGGTGTCCGGCGGTGCGGACAGAGGCGTCATCTGCAAGGAGCTTTCCTGAAGGCGATACGCTACGGGATCGGGAAGACCGCCACGAGCGGAGCAAGAACAAGACGATGAATTCATCGAAAGTGCCCAGCGGAAGCATCAGAGAGGCGGCTGACGTCGGGGATGTGGAGCGTGAGGCCCATCGACGAGCCTGGGAAAGTTTCGGGAACGATGCCGTGCAGATCATTCCGATTCTCAAGGCGCACATGGCGGCCGTGACACAAGAAACCGAGCGAGCGGCGATGGAGCTGATGGGCTATCTTCAAGTCCTGGCCTCTTCCAGCGCGGCCATCACTGCCACAGATAAAGCGGCCAGTTTGTCGAAGGTGGTGATGGCGATGCAGTTCCAGGACATTACGCGGCAGAAGTTGGAGCATGTCGGGTCGGCGCTGGACCAACTCCGGCAGCACGTGCAGGTGTTGTTGGAAGGGCCTGAGAATCCGAAGGCACAACAAGAGATCGCGGCGTTGCAGCGGATGGAGCGCAGCTACACGATGGATGCCGAACGCCGCCTGCATGAGGCGGGGGGCATGTCTGATTACCTCGAGCCCGTACCCATAGACATCGAGCCATCCAAGAACGAGACGGATTCCGTGACGCTGTTCTAGAACGAGGCCTACTGAAGCCGGAGGGGCAATATGAGCAGGATAGCCTTGGTCGTCGATGATTCACGCACTATGCGGCAAATGGTCGCATTCACCCTCACGAACGCCGGGTTTACCGTGATCGAAGCGGAAGATGGGAAAGACGCGGTGAGGAAAGTCGAGGCTGGAACCAAGCTGGATATCGTCGTGACGGATCTCAATATGCCGGAAATGGACGGGATCACCTTGATCAAGGAACTGCGGCGGTTGACCGCCTACAAGTTCACGCCGATTCTCATGCTGACGACGGAGTCGGCGCAGGAAAAAAAGAAAGAGGGCAAAGAAGCCGGCGCAACGGGATGGATCGTCAAGCCGTTCAATCCGGACGTCTTGCTGAAAACTATCGCTAAAGTGCTGCCGGCATAGCGTTTCAACCACGGGAAATGTTTTGAGTTGCTAGTTGTATGTTGCAAGTTGAGGAAAGCGGCCATCCGATAACATGAAGCTCGAAACCCGAAACGTGAAGCCTGCCAGGGACGACGAGGTTCAAGATGAGTAACGAATTTGCACAATTTCAAGATGCGTTTTTCGAGGAAGCCGCCGAGCATCTTGCGGTGATCGAGGAAGGATTGTTGCAGCTGGAGCAGCATCCGGAAGATCTGGATCTTCTGAACAAGATCTTCCGCTCGGCCCATTCGATCAAAGGCGCGAGCGGCATGTTTGGCTTCAATGCCGTCGCGCAGTTCACGCATAAGATGGAGACCTTGCTGGATCTCTTGCGCAACGGACAGGCAGCCGTTTCGTCAACAATTGCGGATCTGCTGCTCAAGTCTACGGACTGCCTCAAGACATTGATCGATGCTGCGAAGAGCGGGACCCCGGTGGACAATGAGACGGTTCAGCGGCTCACGGTGGAGCTGGCGGCGGCCAGTGCAGGGAATGTTCCGGCGGCAAGACATGCGTCAGAGTCAGCCAAAGTTGCGCCGGCGGTGCCAACCGGCAAGGCCCAGAGCTATGCCATTAACTGGACTCCGCCTGAATGGTTATTCCAGCGAGGTCTTGATCCGCTGCAGGTCATCAAGGAACTTGGGGATCTGGGCACCTTGTCCCAGGTTGCCGTCGATGTGTCCCGGCTACCGGATTTGGCTGAGATAGATCCGGAACGATGCTACTTGTCCTGGAGTATGCGGCTGAAGACCGGCAAGGACCGGCAAGTCGTCGAAGCCGTATTCGACTTCGTCCGTGAGGACAGCGTGCTCACGATCGAGGAGTGTGAAACGTTAAGCGTGAAGCGTGAAGGGCTCGAATCTGGAAACGAGATTCGTTTCACGAACGACGAACGACCTTCCGAGAGCGGCGCGGCGAAGCCGCTCGGAGAAATTCTGGTCGAAAGCGGCGTCGTCTCGCGCGCAGCGCTTGACGAGGCCTTAGCACAACAAAAACGAGTCGGCGAGATCCTGATTGAGCAACATGCCGCCAGCCCGCAGCAAGTCGAGCAGGCGCTACAGAAACAGCGGCAACAGGAGGCGACATCTCAATCGAAGAAGGCCGATACGGCGTCGATCCGTGTTGATACGGCCAAGATCGACAAACTGATCAATCTGGTCGGCGAACTGGTCATCACCCAGTCGATGCTCAGCGACCTGGGAACCCGGTTCGAGATGAGTCAGATCCATGTGTTGCTGGAGAGAATGGCGCAGCTGGAGCGCAATACGCGCGAGATTCAGGAACGGGTGATGAGCATCCGCATGTTGCCGATCGGCACCGCGTTCAGCCGGTTCCCCAGGCTGGTCCGCGATCTGTCCGCCAAAGCGGGCAAGAAAATCCAGCTCATCTTATCCGGCGAGGAGACTGAACTCGACAAGACCGTCATTGAATCCATCGGCGATCCCTTAACGCATCTCGTCAGGAATTCCGCCGATCACGGGTTGGAGACGCCGGAAGTGCGTCTAGACGACAACAAACCTGAAGTTGGGACCATCCGGCTCAACGCCTTTCATGAGGGCGGTAACATTTGTATTACGGTTGAGGATGATGGGCGCGGGTTGGACCGGGAGAAAATCCTGGCGAAGGCCGCCAAGCAAGGGCTAATTGCTGAAAATGAAAAACTGTCGGACGACCAGATCTGGTCGATGATCTTCAAACCGGGATTTTCGACAGCGGACAAGATTACCGATATTTCCGGCCGTGGTGTCGGCATGGATGTCGTGAAACGCAATATCGAGAACTTGAGTGGAACGATCAGCATCAAGACGGAGAAGGGGAAAGGGACTCGCTTCACCCTCAAGCTGCCGCTGACGCTCGCCATTATCGAAGGCATGATGGTTCGTGTCGGACGAGAGACCTATATCGTCCCGTTGCTGTCGATTTTGGAATCCCTGCAGCCGAGGCCGGAGTCGGTCAAGACCGTGATCGGGAAGGGCGAACTGATCAACGTGCGCAACACCTATTTGCCGATCGTGCGTTTATACGAGGTATTTTCTCTGCAGCCCGAGCACACCGATCCGACTAAAGGAATTCTTCTGATTCTGGAGACGGAGGGGGAGCGTGTGGTGGTCATGGTGGATGAAATCCTCGGCCAGCAGCAGGTCGTCATCAAGAGTATGGAGCAGAATTTCCGTAAGGTGGAAGGCATCGCCGGCGCGACGATCTTGGGGGACGGGACGGTCGGGTTCATTTTAGACGTGCGAGGCCTAATGGAAATTGCCTGCCGAGAGGCGCCGCTGGTGGCGTGAGACCGTCGCGACACAGGCCACTCCGTAGGAAGACAGAGTGTTTGGTGGAGAGCAGAAACCCGAATGGTGAACGACAAGCGATGCCAGATGCGGGATAAGGGAGGATCCTATGGCTGCAGCACAGCCTGAGACAGCGATGAAAGATCTCCATCAGCCGAGTGAGTCAGCGACGGGCGGCAGCCAGTTCTTGACGTTCAATCTGGGCGAAGAATTATACGGCGTGGACATCCTGCGTGTGCAGGAGATCAAGGGCTACACGGCGGTGACCAAGATCCCCAATACCCCTTCGTATGTCAAGGGGGTGCTGAATCTGCGCGGCACGATTGTCCCGATTGTCGAATTGCGGACCAAGTTCGGGATGCCGACGATCGAGTACACCATGGTTACGGTCATCATCGTGGTCGTCGTCAAAGAGAAAGTCATGGGCTTGGTGGTCGATGGGGTATCCGACGTGCTGGATATAGACAAGAAAGACGTTCAAGCACCGCCAAATTTTGGTGCCAGAATCAACGTGAGTTTTATGAACGGCATCGGGAAATCAGGGGACAAGCTGGTGGCACTGCTGGATATCGATCGCATGTTGTCCGGTGAGGATATGCAAGGAGTAGCCGCAGCCGCGGCCTAAGAGGGATAAATAACGATTGGGCTTGTGTCGAGGTCATGTCATTCGATAGAGGCGTGGTTGGATGGTGCAAACGGTCAGACCTACGGATGGGCTCTTGCATGATCAGAGAAGGCTCAGCTGGGGTTTATGGTAGGGAGGACATATGTTGAACAGGTTCAAGGATCTCCGTATTAAGTTGAAATTAGTGTGGGGCTTCGGGGTTGCCGGGCTACTGCTTCTCATTATCGGAGTGATGTCCTTTGAGGGTATGAATCGGCTGAGCGGCCATACGGAGTTCATTTATAAGACAAACTTGATCCCGGTCACGGTCATCAGTGATCTGCGCGCGGCGATGCTTCGCAGGAGCAACCTTGTCGTCTGGCATCTCCTGGCGGCTGACGCAGCCACGATGGCCGCGCGGGAGAAGGCCATTGTGGAACTCGACAAGACCGTTGAGAGCCTCACGGCCAAGTACGAGCCTGTGATTGTGACGGAATCAGAAAAGAAGTTGTTTCAGCAACTCACGGGAGGTGTGTCCGCGTACAAGAAAGTCCGCGATAAAGTGCTGGAGCTGAGCAAAAACTACAGCAAAGATGCCGCGGCAGAACTTCAGAAGACCGAGCTGTCCGAGCAACTCGGCGTGCTCTACGCGGCGCTTGATGGATTGATCGCTGAGAATGAACAACAGGCGCAGGAAAGTTATGCTGCAAGCCATAGTCTCAGTACCACGCTGAATTGGACCATGATCGCGTTGAATCTCATCGCGATCTTAATCGGCATCTTCACCGTGTGGTTTGTCTCCAAGTTGATCGTCGAGAATCTGTCCAATGTGCTGGCGGCAGCGGAGCAACTTCAAAACGGCAATCTGACCCATCGCTTACAGGTCACGTCTCAGGACGAAATCGGGAAGCTGGCGGTGGCTTTCAACCAGATGGCCGAGACGATGCAGGGTAAAGTCGAACAGGAACAAAGGAGCGCCTCAGAGATGAAGGGGATTACGGGTGCGCTGAACCGTGCACAGGCGGTAATCGAATTCAGTCCGGACGGGACGGTGCTCACGGCGAACGAGAATTTCCTCAACGCTCTCGGCTACTCATTAGCGGAGATCAAAGGGCAGCACCATCGGATGTTTTGCGAGGCATCGTATACGAACAGTGGTGAGTATATGGCGTTTTGGCAGCGCCTGAACCGGGGCGAGTACGATGCGGGGGTGTACCGGCGAGTGGGCAAGGGGGGCAAGGAGGTTTGGATTCAGGCCTCGTACAACCCGATTCTGGATGCCGCCGGCAAGGTGTGCAAAGTCGTCAAGTTCGCCACGGACGTGTCGGGTCAGAAGTTGGCGCAAAATGAGGTGGAAAAACTTATTAAGACCGCCGCGGCCGGCGATTTA
Organism: Nitrospira sp.; assembly: GCA_029865345.1. Classification (GTDB taxonomy): domain Bacteria; phylum Nitrospirota; class Nitrospiria; order Nitrospirales; family Nitrospiraceae; genus Nitrospira_D. The sequence continues at coordinate 3,814 of JAOUHD010000100.1, read as the reverse complement.
TCCAATCGAATCGACATCACGCAATTCGAGGGGGCGGCCAAAGCACTGACGGCCAGCGTCAATCAGTTGCTCGATGCGGTCGTGACTCCGCTCCGGGAAGCACAAATGGTTTTGACGGCGTTGGCGGACTGCGATCTGACTCGTTCGATGACGGGCATGTATCACGGTGAGTTTGAGCAGATGAAGTCCAGTCTCAATGGCGCGGTGCATAAGCTGACGGAAACCATCACGGTTGTGCGAGAGGCGGTGGAAGCGGTGACCACCGGATCCGAGGAGATCAGCAAAGGGAGTGAAGATCTGTCGCAGCGAACCAGCGAGCAGGCCGGTTCTCTGGAGGAAACCAGCGCTTCTATGGAGCAAATGACTAGTACAGTGAAACAGAGTGCGGATAATGCCAAGCAGGCGAATCAACTGGCGATCGCCGCGCGCGAAGTTGCGGAGAAGGGTGGGGCGGTCACGGTTCGCGCGGTGGAGGCGATGGGGGAGATCAACAAGAGCAGCAAGAAGATCGCGGACATTATCACGGTAATCGATGAGATCGCGTTTCAGACCAATCTGCTGGCTTTAAATGCCGCGGTCGAGGCCGCGCGGGCCGGCGAACATGGCCGGGGATTTGCGGTCGTGGCGTCGGAGGTTCGTAACTTGGCCCAACGGTCTGCGACGGCGGCGAAGGAGATCAAGGGGTTGATCAATGAGTCGATTCAGCGTGTGATGGACGGAAGCGAGCTGGTGAATCAGTCCGGCAAGACTCTGGAAGAGATTGTGAGTTCCGTCAAGCGGGTGACGGACATCATTGCCGAGATCAGCGCGGCCTCGCAGGAACAGGCGAGCGGGATCGACCAAGTGAACAAGGCGATCATGCAGATGGACGAAACCACGCAGCAGAATGCCGCCTTGGTCGAACAAACGACCAGCGCCAGCCAGACCATGAGTCAACAAGCGAACAGTCTGCTCACCCACGTCTCGCTGTTCAAGATTCAGGTGACAGAGGAGCAGAAGGCGGGGATGAAGGCGGTCGGGATCCATCGTGCGAACACCGCCCATGCGATTCACGATGCGTATCTGGGAGGGGGCGATGATGATGCGGCCGCGCGCAAACCGCAATCGCCCCGCGCGGGAGTCCGGAAACAGCCTGCTGCGGTGAGGCCGGTGCGCAGTCCGAATACGCTCTCCGCCGTCAAGACCAGCGGGACAAGGGAGGAAGAGTTCGAGGAATTTTAAGGGCAGTTACGTTGCGCGGAACCCTTCTGCTTCGGGCGGAGGGGCATCGCCTCGGCAGCTTTTTGATCGGACCGAGCGTATCCCGCTTTGCTGCCCGAGCGAAGGGGCTCGTATCACAATCGGATGAGAGGGAATGGCGTCAACGCCCTACCTGGGTGCTTCCTCCGTTCTTTCCATCGGATTTCTGCTCCGTGCAGTCAAGAATTTCACTCCATCGACCGACAAGATTCTAGCCACTAAGACAGCCGGGCAAGGCGCGCATCCCTTCTGTGTGCAAACGAATCGGAGTCTCCCTATGGGCCACACGATTACGGCAGAAGAATTTGAACGTTTTCGCGCCTTGATCTACGACGAGAGCGGCATTTCGCTCAATGAGCAAAAGCGCACCCTGGTGGAGTCTCGCCTATCGAAACGGCTGCAGCATCTCGGGATTCAGACGTTCTCCGAGTATTACAGCGTGATTACCGAGGACGCGAATAGAGAAGAGTTCATGCAAATGCTGGATCTGATCTCCACCAACAAGACGAACTTCTTTCGAGAGCCGCACCATTTTGATTTTCTTCGCACCACAATTCTTCCCGGGTTGGCGGCGGCCAGGCAGATTCGTATCTGGTCCTCCGCCTGTTCGAGCGGGGAAGAACCCTATACGATCGCCATGACATTGTTGGAGAGCGTGCAGGATGCCGCGCTGTGGGATTGCAAGATTTTGGCGTCTGATCTTTCGACCAAGGTCTTAGCCAAGGCGGCATCGGGGGTTTACGACCAAGACCGGTTTCGTGATGTGCCGCCCGACTTGCTGCAGCGTTATTTTTTACGCGGACGAGACGGCAGCGCGGGATTATACAAGGTGAAACCGCATTTGGCCGCCATGATCCAGTTTCGCCGGATCAATCTCATGGAGGAGCGGTTCCCTATCACGACCCCGCTCGACCTGATATTCTGCCGCAACGTCATGATTTACTTCGATCGCCCGACCCAGGAGACACTCGTCAACAAGTTCTATGGGTATTTGAAACCGGGTGGCTATCTGTTCATCGGGCACTCGGAAAGCTTGCAGTGGGTCAAGCATCCTTTTCAGACGGTCGTCCCGACCATGTATTACAAAGCGCCATAGGATTTATCCGGTGATCGACAGCGAAGAGTTCAGTCATGTGCGGCGTATGCGGGACGGGCGATTTTCCCATGAAATCGCGTCTATTCTTCCGGGAGAGTTCTTTGTCAGCGCGGCATCGATGGTGGTCTACACCGTGCTGGGGTCCTGTATTTCCGCCTGTATTCGCGATCCGATCGCCGGCGTGGGCGGGATGAACCACTTTATGCTGCCGGAGCCGAAGGGAAGAGACGGTCCGGCCTGGGGCGAACCGACCCGGTACGGATCCTTCGCCATGGAGTCGCTGATCAACGGCATCTTGAAGCGCGGAGGGATCAAAAGCCGGTTGGAGGTGAAGCTGTTCGGAGCCGGGAAAATCTATGAGGGGAAGATCGATGTGGGGGCCATCAACGCCACGTGGGTGACGCAGTATCTGCAGAGCGAGGGGTTGGCTGTTGTCAAGGCGGATCTCGGCGATGTGTTCCCGAGGAAAGTCTATTATTTTACCGATTCTGGGCGTGTGCTGATGAAAAAGATCGAACGGCTCAAGAATCGGACGATCGCCGAGCGGGAGGCTGAATACAGTGTGCGCCTTGTACAGCGCAAAGAGCAGCCGGCGGAGGATGTGACGTTGTTCTGACTGATAGTCTAAAAGTCAAAAAGTCAGAATGTCATTCAATTCCGGAGACGTTATGACTTTCTGACTTGATGACCTTATGACGGGAGAGATATGGGCAAGATCCGAGTTCTGATCGTCGACGATTCCGCGCTCATGCGGCAGGTGCTGACGGCCTTACTGTCGAAGGACCCGGATATTGAAGTCATCGGGGCGGCTCCGGACCCGTATATTGCCCGCGAAAAAATTAAGGCATTGAATCCGGACGTGCTGACGCTTGATGTCGAAATGCCGAAGATGGACGGGCTCACGTTTCTTGAGAAGCTGATGCGTGGGCATCCGATGCCGGTCGTCATGGTGAGTTCATTGACGGAGGCCGGCTGTCAGACCACGTTGCGGGCGTTGGAGATCGGCGCAGTGGACTTCATCACCAAACCTAAGATTGACCTGAGGGAAGGCATAGAAGAACTGGCGGAGGACATCATCGCAAAGGTGAAGGCTGCTGCCGTCTCAACGGTGAAGCGTCAGGCCTCGGGTGTCAGGGGAGAGAGGCCCCCCCTGAGTCTGCACCCCTCACCCCTCATATCCAGAGGGGCCATGATCAAGACGACCGATACGATTATCGCCATCGGTTCTTCTACCGGCGGGACTGAGGCGGTCAAGGAGGTGCTGGAGGTGCTTCCGCCGAACACGCCTCCGATTTTGATCACGCAGCATATGCCGGAGCGGTTTACCAAGACCTGGGCCGATCGCATGAACGGTCTCTGCCGGATCTCGGTCAAGGAAGCGGAGGATGGGGACAGTGTCCTGCCGGGGCATGCCTTGGTCGCTCCCGGCAGTTATCACATGGCGCTGGTCCGGAGCGGCGCCCGGTACACGGTTCAGAT
>JAOUHD010000222.1 GCA_029865345.1 Nitrospira sp. | reverse complement strand
GCGTGCCAAACCGGGTCACGTGGAGCGGTAAAGCCTTCGTGTCACTGCGCTTGCACTCGAACAGCATCCGCTCTAAGCAACAGAAACGCATCATTCTTTCCACACTGATCGTGACTTCCTCGCCCAGGCCGCTCTCTAGATCACTCACGCTCAACCCCATACTCTGCTATTAGAGATCGGCAACTGTGTAGCTGCCCGCCTGGCCATCGATAATCTGCTTTCCAAATTGGAAGCAGTGCGCTATCGCTTCTTCCCGTGTCTTGTAGCTATTGCTGGCCGAGAAGTTGCGCGATCTACTCTCGTTTTCGCGATGCCGAAGAATGTGAAGACCCACCTTCTACTCTCCGCTATCGGTGAGCAAGTAGGGGGATGCGTGGATCTCGAAGCCCTTGTACTGGATCACATTCATTCTGCGCTCCACACTTGGCGTTGTAGGTGCAGCTAGGATTCGCCGAGCTTTACCGAAATGGCACGAATGCAGCCACGCACAATTATTTCCCACAGCTTTAGTAAGCCGATTCTGGCCTCAACATCGGGCGCCACGTTGACCATAGGCGTGACACCATCATGGAACGCAAATCCACGGCACTCCCCTTCGTGCACCACGTCGCACCGAATATCGTAGAGTAGATCTACAGCCTTCATGAAGGGCAAAGGCCGGCGGAGATGGCCCCTAAGGTCTGCAAACGCGCTCGAAAGTGTCTGGCGGTCTGGACCGACCACGAAATCATCGAAGAACCGCCGCACGTAGGCTTTGGATTGCCCTTCGCCTGAGAACCCATGATGCAGCTTGGCTACGTGCTCGGCGCAGACGAGCAGGAACAAGAGCTGAAGAGGCTCGGCATGCGGCCGAATCTTGGGCAGGTCGTCCGCAAGGGAAATGAGCCGTTGGGTCTGATGCATCATGATCTTTGCCGCATTCTGAGGGGGAACTGACGCTTCACACCGTGCGACCCAGTCTTCTGCTGTCCCTCGACCATCGAAGAAGGGCATGAAGAAGGCGACCCACGTCTCCACCTTTACCTCCGGTGTGAAGCCTAATTGCTAAAACTGCTTCCGTCTACCTCAACAATCCGTTGCAGGCGAGTCTACGTCAAAGCTCAATGCTTATCCAACGCTCTGGTCAGCGCCAGGGTGTGGAAGTAGGTTCTTTCCTGGGAGGGATCAATTGGCGCCGGGGAGAAGGACGCTCAGGATGCAACTTTCAATGCCTTCGGCCCAGCCCATGGTTTGATCTTTGAGAGCTTTGACCCAAGCGCGCGTTCGGCAACCTCCGTGTCGTAGGCCGCTTGAGCTCGCAGCCAGTAGCCGTTCGAAAGGCCAAAAAACCGGCAGAGGCGCAAGTCTGTGTCGGCAGTAATGGTCCGTTTCCCCGCCACAATATCGCCGATCCGTTGTGCGGGCACACCTATTTCCTTCGCCAACCGATATTGGCTGATCTCCATCGGTTTGAGGAATTCCTCTAGCAAGAGCTCACCAGGCGTGACAGGCTTGAGTTTGCGCATCGTTGTCCTCATTCAATGATAATCCACGATTTCGACATCTTCAGCCCCAGTGTCCGCCCAACGGAAGCAAAGGCGGAACTGATCGTTAATACGAATGCTGTGCTGGCCCGCGCGGTCCCCTTTCAAGGCTTCCAGTCGATTTCCAGGAGGAACTCTCAGATCGTTGAGCTGGCCCGCGATCTCCAACTGCCGCAACTTGCGTCGTGCCACGGTCGCGATATTCGCGAATCGCCTGACATGCGATCCCCTGGCAAGAGCCTCCGTATCGGCGCACTTGAACGTCTTGATCACGGGCATCAATAGTAACGCGCCGCGTGATTAGTGGTCAAGACCACCTGTACAGTACAGCAAGACAGCTTCAGCATCTATTGCGGGCAAGTCCACTGCAAAGTCTAATGCCTATCCACCGCGCTGGCCACTGCCAGCCGTGGGGCTAGACAGTAATTCTGCCGCGTATCCAGGGTTAATGCAATTCAGCAGCTGGGATCTCTGTCTGTTGCTCCCCACTAAGCCGTGCGGCGCGCCGGAGTTGCCAGGCAAGGCTGGTTCGGTTGAAGGCCCAGAACGGTGAGATCGGCAAGCCCGCTTCGCGCAATGCCTGCGCCGCGTATTGATGGCAGGTATGAAGCAGATGGTAGGAACGTCTCGCGGGATAAAACAGGGATTGTCCGAAGGAAGCTACGGATTCCTCGCTCAACAGGGTTGTGTACAGATGTCGGCGTAGTCGTCGATAACCCTCTTCGGTCAGACGAAATAGGAAGAGATCAGAGGGCGGCTGGGGGTGTGCGCTCCGCCCATACTCGATCAGAGTGCCCTACTTCCACGACGCCTTCGGTCGGCCAGAACAGTGCTCGCACAACACCACTTACTCCCGTCTTTCCCTCCAGATACCAGGCGCGCCCGGCATAGCCCCACTCCTCGTATAAGGGCTGAGAACCGAGTGCTGAGGACTGATGCCCCGAATCAGAAGAGTTTCTCTCAGTCGTCAGTTCCGAGTCCTCCGTCCCATCTTCTCGCGGAAACGCGATCATCGCATGCCAGGTGTCGAGCGACACATAGATGGTATGCTGAAAGGACTCCAGAGGTGGAGGCCACAAACCCTCAACAGGGGAGACGCAGGCTGAAAGCAGGGTGAGGAAGATTACCGCTCCACTGAAAGAGGTCGCCCGCGCGAAGTGCCTCATCCTCGGTCCAATTCGGTCCTGAGCAGGAATTCGAACGAGCTGGCGGCAAGTCACTATCATCATTCATGTCGATTCAACACAAGACTAAATGATGTGTTATTCACAGGGATGGGATTGCCGTCGAAGATGAACTTCTGGTCAAATCCTCCTTGCCGAATGGCTGAGGTGTATGGGGCGGGTGGCGGGGAGGACAGCCGGTCGTTGCGAGCAGAACAATGGCGGTCAGCCACAGCAGCAGATGACGATTCATTCTCTGTCTCCATATGCAATGTTTGTCTTCTACTAATAGATCACAGCCGGCCGTTTCTCATTGACGATCAACATGAGTCGCCGGTGTTTGAGTGGTCGCTCAGGGTCTCGCGTATAGTGCCCGAGGTCCTCTGAAAGTTCTGTGAGTCTGAGCGGAACCGAGATCCGTTGCTTGAGATACGGCACGTTCGTCTCAAGGGCGAGATCGACCAATTCCTCAGTCGTCCCTGTCACCTCGGCGTTCAGGT
>JAOUHD010000099.1 GCA_029865345.1 Nitrospira sp. | reverse complement strand
CAGCTTCCGGTCTGGAGCCCAAACCGGCGATACATGCCAACATTCCATTCGAAAAGCTCCCGATCGAATACCTCTACAACGTCATCAATCATGGCGGACCGGCCGTCGGTAAATCGCCGAACATGCCTTATTGGAATTTGACGATCGGTCAACAGGGCGTGGCGGATGTGATCGCCTATTTGAAAGTGACGTTCAAGGGAGTTCCAGATATTGCCGCTGCATCTGGCGGTAGTCAGGGCGGTGCTTGCGTGCAGCCCCGCAAGACAGCCAAGGCACCGGAAGACTTCCTGAGCAAAACGAATCCAGTTCCAGCTTCTGCCGGTTCAATCCAGGCGGGCAAAGAGCTCTTCCTGAGAACGGCGCAGCCAGTTGCCTGCGTGATGTGTCATGGTGAGCAAGGTGATGGCAAGGGGTTGATGGGTGCGGCCTTAGTGCCGCCGCCACGAAATTTCACCTGTGGCGCGATGATGCGAGCTATTCCAGATGGTCAGCTATTCTGGATCATCAAGAATGGGTCTCAGGGGACTGGGATGATGCCGTTTGCCACGTTGCCGGATGAGCAGGTCTGGCAACTGATCCACTACATTAGGAGTTTGGCAAAGTAAGAGTGAGGAGGGTGCATGTGTATATCTCAATAAGGAGGTAGATTATGAGAGTGAGTCGATATGGAGCGGTGAAGTCAGCCGTTCTGTTTGCTGTCACTGCGTGGGCGGTATTGGCCGGTAGCCATAATATCGCCTATGCACAGGCCGCGGGGATGGGAGCGCCGCCCTCTAAGGTGGAGATCATCATCAAGGACCGTCAGCACGGCTATGAGACTGCCGGGTTCACGATGCCGTCGCAGGACACGATCATCGTCGTCCGAAACCAGGATTCCGTCACGCACGGGTTAGCGTCAACGTTGTTCAAGAATATTCCCGTGAAGGTGGAAGGTGGTCTTGAAGTGCGAGGAAAACAGTTCAAGGCCTTTCATGTCGATGCGGGAAAGACAATGACACTCCGTTTTGCCACGGCGCCCACGAACTTCGATCCAGCAACCGGTGGGGCCGAAAGTGTGCGACACGCCATATGGTGCGACATCCATCCTGAAGTGAAAGGAGAACTGTTTGTCATTGAAACCCGAGGGGATGTCGGAGGGGGCTGAGTCGCATCCCTGTCCCGCTCTGAAACGCGCTCACTGCGCGTGTGGAAGCGGGCATTTCCCCTGTGAGAGGGCAACAGCTCCAGTCCTGGCCGGCGAAGATCTGCCGAAGTGGGCCAGGACTGGCGGAGCTGTTTTTGTGATAGGTAACGCTGAGGTGAGCGGCTGTGCCGGTCCTGCAGTGGATGAAGGAGACCCCGCATGAACTGGGTCAGGAGACGCTCCGCTCATCTCGCGGTCATATATCTTGGATTGGCGGTCAGTACAGGTTCGCTTGTCATGCCGCTCACCGGATGGGGGAAAGAGATTGCCTTTGTGGCGCGTGATGTGGAAGATCAGCAAGCGGTGTGGCTTCCCAGTGAAATCATCATTCACCGCAGCACGGATTTCAGGGAGCCGTTGATTTTTCGGTTTGATAATCCAACTGTACGGACCCATGTGTTCGAAGCCCCGGGGTTGTTTGAGTCGGTAGAGGAGAGCGGTGTTCGGATCACCAGGCCGGTTCGGGTTACCATTGCGCCAGAGGGGACCGAGCAGAGCGTGATCGACAGGGACCGGATTGCGAGCGATGCGATTGCTGCCGAGGGGGAGACGGTGACCTATCGATTCTACTGTCCCCTCCATCGGGCAGACGCAGATATGGGTGGTAGAATCGTTGTGGGGCAATAGCCAGAGCGCCGCACCGTTTCGTGAGAAAGACCTACGTTGTGTAGAATCTACAGCTATTCAAGGAGTCACTCATGGCAACGTTCATTATTTCAGGTAGTCGAGGAACGGACGACCCCACAATGGCAACGTTGCCGTTCATGGCGGCGAAGACGGCGAAAGAGCAGGGGCATGATGTCGTGCTTTGGCTGTGGAATGAAGCCGTCACCTTGGGGCGGAAAGGTGTCGCTGATCATGTGACCGGTGTGAACCTGTCACCGCTGAAAGAGTTGCTTGCCGCCATCCAGGCGGCAGGTGTGCCGGTCTGGGTCTGTGGTGCCTGTGCCGTGGCCAGACAGGTTAGTGCGACCGATCTCGTGGCCGGCGCATCCATCAAGGGGATGCCGGACTATATCAAAGCTGTGGCCGAGCGCGATCGAAACGTGATGTTCTGATCAAAGACGCAATGAAGGAGGCCTCGCATGGCAGCTGATGGCGAATCGGCCGGGAAGTCTAAAGAACGGAAAGTGCGGAGAGATCCGGCAAATGTCGACGAAGGGAAGCAGGTCGACGAAGATATGAATGGGCTGGAGGCGATTCCCACGAAGGTGCCGCGGGAGGGGGACGGGTACCAGGTCCCGCGCAGCACCTTGATCGCCCAGGGGCTCGGACGTATTGGCGAGCCGGGCTACGCCTTGACCGCGGATGATCTCCGAAGGGTCAACACAAGGAAAGGGTTTCTGAAACTTCTTGCAAACAAAGCCGTCGATATCGAGGAAGTGCGCAAGACACTGCTGTACGAACAAGAGTTGCGGCAACTACAAGTTGAACTTGTCAGGCTGCAACGGTGGGTGCAGAGCAGTGGGGAGCGTATCGCCATTTTGGTCGAAGGACGGGATGCAGCTGGAAAAGGCGGCACGATCCGCCGGTTCACCGAGCATCTGAATCCTCGCGCGATGCGCGTCGTGGCGCTGCCGAAGCCGACCGACGCAGAACGGGGCCAATGGTATTTCCAGCGCTATATTCACCAACTCCCCAACAGGGGTGAAATCGTCTTCTTCGACCGGAGTTGGTACAACCGTGCCGTGGTCGAACCGGTGATGGGATTCTGTACAAAAAAGGAACACCAGCGATTTCTCCAGCAGGTTCCCGAATTCGAACACATGCTCTATGAAGACGGTGTGACCATCATCAAGTTCTGGTTCTCCATCTCCAAGGACGAACAAGCCAAGCGATTCGAAGCGAGGCGGCAGAATCCGCTCAAGCAGTGGAAGCTGAGTCCGGTCGATGAGAAGGCGCAGGAGCTGTGGGACGCGTATACCCGCTGCAAAGAGGAAATGTTCAGCAAAACGCACTCGACCTTTAGCCCCTGGATCATCGTGCAGGCGAACGACAAGCAGGCTGCGCGACTGGAAAGCTTGCGCTATGTCCTGAACCTTCTCCCCTACAAAGGAAAGGACGAAGCGCAGATCAGGTTGACGCCCGATCCGAATGTGATCGTTCGATTCCACCGCAAGATGGTGGAACTGGACCTGTAATGTCGGAAGGCAGTTAGCGCCACCGACGAAAGGAACACAAGAATGAAGACGAGGTTGTTGACGTTATTGGTCGCCGCGATGTGCTCTGCGGCCCCTGCCGGTGCCGCAGAGCGCCACATGATGCAACAAGTCGTGCCTGCCGATAAGTTGGCTGAAGCGAGGGCGCTTAAGAACCCCTTGTCCAATTCGCCCGAGGTCATTGCGCAGGGCAAGACGGTGTATAACGGCAAGGGCGGCTGCGTCACTTGTCATGGAATAGACGGAGACGGCAAGGGGCCGGCGGCGGCGAGCATGAATCCCTCGCCTCGCAATTTCCAGCACCACGGTTTCTGGCGGCATCGCACCGAGGGAGAAGTCTTCTGGGCCATCAAATATGGGTCACCGGGCACAGCCATGATTGCATTCGGTTCGGTCTTATCCGACAACGAAATCTGGTCCCTCATTCACTATGAGCAAACCTTCGCGGGGAGGCATGGCATGATGGGGCACCGAGAAGAGATGGGGCCGGGTATGGGTGGTGGGAGAGCCGGGATGGGGCATCGCGGGCAAAAGGGAAAAGGTGGAATGAGTGAGTGTGAAGGTGAGTCCTGTGCACGGTAAGTGACCAAACGACTATGCGCCAGATCCATTGAGGAAGGATGCGCGAGTTGTTGCGGTTCTCCCCATCTGACCGTCTCGCTCTGAGTATTCCTGCATCACATCGGTACCAGCCGCATGTGATCGAACCCCTCTTAAGCCATTGTTTCGCCGAGTATCCCTCTCACTGGTTTCGAAACGAAGGGTGGCATCAGAATCGCAATCAGCCCTCTCTGAATCTAATTGTTCAACGAAGGGCTCTCACCAACCAGAGAAGAGTGGTCAGTATTTTGTGAAAGAATTAAACCTTGGAGGTATTGTCATGACCAAGTTGAAAAAGCAGTGGTTGTGTAGGATTGGGGGAGCCGCGTTGATCATCGCGCTAGCTGCGTTCCCGAGTTATGCCGATGAGGGCCATGGGAAGATGGGGCATGGTGGCCACGATCAGGAAGACCAGGATGATCATAGCGGGCACTACCTGAAGCATCTTCTGAAACATGCGAAAGAGATCGGGCTGACGCCAGAACAAGTCAGCAAGGTCAAGGCCATACAGCTGGATTTCAAACGTTCAGAAGCTAGGTTGGAGGCCGATGTCAAAATTGCAAAACTCGACCTGCAGGCGCTGATGGAAGATGAGAAGGCCGATCTCAATGTAATTCAGGCCAAAGTCGAGCAATTGAAAAAAGCGGAAGGGGCCTGTCTGTTCGCGGCCATCAAAAGTAAGCGCACCGCTACGGCTCTGTTGACTCCTGACCAACGGGAAAAAGACCGTGCCGTTCATGAACAAATGAAGAGCGCGGGTGACGGGCAACACGGAGGTGGCATGGGCGGGATGATGGGAGGTAGAGGCGGCATGGGAGGTGGAATGATGGGTGGCATGGGCGGTATGGGCGGAATGATGGGTGGCATGGGAGGTGGAGGCAGTCATGGAGGCGGTCAGGCCGGTGGTGGACAAGGAGGGCATGACGGGGGCGATCACGGGAGTGGAGGCTCCGGCGGAGGCCAGCAACACCAGCACTGAGCATCGAGCATTGAGATCAGGGAGGTGCCACGATGCCATGGAGCCGTGCGACGGGGTTGAGCGTGATGATGTGTGTTGCTCTCCTAATGCCTTCACCTGATGCAGCACGCGCTGATTCAAGTGAGCGTGAAAAAGTAGCCTTGGAAGTGGCGAAGGGATTCTTGAAGGAACTGGGCGAAGCCATGACCAGGCACATGACCAAGGGTGGCCCGACGGAGGCCATCAAAGTCTGTGCCGAACTCGCACCGGAGATTGCCGGCCGGTTGTCCCGGGAACAGGGCTGGCGCGTGACCCGCGTGGGAACGCGTGTGCGGAACCCATTACTTGGTATGCCTGATGCGTGGGAGCAGAAGGCTCTGGCCGAATTCGCGGAGCGTGCGGAAAAAGGAGAGCCTTTCCCGAGTATGACTCGGAGTGAAATAGTGACGGAACCGGATGGGCAGTACTACCGCTTCATGAAACCGATTGCCCTGCAACCGGAATGCGTACTCTGTCATGGACTGAGCGACCAGATTCCGGAAGAGATCAGAACGGTCTTGAAGAAACAGTATCCCTTTGATGCGGCGACCGGTTACAAGGCCGGAGAATTGCGCGGTGCCGTCAGCATCAAGCAGCAGCACGGCGATGCTCGCGACAGGCCGATAGAGAAGGCGAAGGATTGAGCGAGAGCGGGTAGGAGGTGGACATGAAGGAAGTCATTCGCCATTCAGGAGAAATGATATGGGAGGAACTGCAGGAGTTCCCAGGCAAGGGAGAGGCGGCGGTGCTGCGTGACGAGGGGAAGGGTAAGGCCAGAACTATCATCGTGCGCTTGCCAGCCGGCGGTCAGATTGTCCCCCATAGCCATGAACCGTCCAACATTACGTGCTGGAAGGAGAATGTGAAACCGAGGGAAAGCTGCTGGGCAAAGGCTCGTATCGCTTTCTGCCGAAGCACGCAGATGTCTCGGCGATCTTCAGGAAGGAAGGCGTCACCATTCTCATGATCTATGATGCGGTGTCAGGGTAGCTGCCAATGACGACATCCGGTCTCTGGATCCCATTGTCCGCGAGCCTTGTGGCAGCTCTCGTGACGACGATCGAGATCTATGTGATCCGTCATTTGAGAGCTGGGGACGCAGGGTGTCTGCGAATCTTGCGAGGCCTCTTGTTGCAGTGACTACGCTCGGAACTTCCAATGGTCGCGTGCCGCTCCGAACCGGTGGTGTGGGGGTGGGCGAGCGGGTATTGGTGACCAAGGGCATCGCCATCAAAGGCACTGCGATCCTGGCTCAGGCATGGGCGAGAAACGAGTCTGCACCTGATGTATCCCACCACATCCAACGGCTTCTCGACATTCCATTGGAACGATTCGGTCGGCTGCAACCACTACCGGTCCGTCTCAACGTGACCACGGCCTCACCGCAGCAATTGAAAACTCTTACGGCAATAAGTGAGGATCAAGCGGAGAAGATTAGCCAAGGGTGTCCGTGTCAGCACAACGATGAGCTGGTTACGAGACAAATCCTCTCTCGAAACGCCTACGACACGATCAAGGATCTGATCACCGTGGAGTAGCGCATGTCCCAAGGGACTCGTGGTGGCAAAATGGTTTTGGGAATGCCGATGTGGAGCGTTAATGGGATCGCATGGTCAGTGCAATTTGCACGCGTTGTTGAGTTGTGGCCTACGTGCATAAGACTTGGAATGGTTCACAGTGAGTAGGAATTTCGATTCCACCAGAAAACTCTTCGTTCCACACCGCATCGTACAGAGGTTCGATTGGATTGGTCCTGAACGGTGTGACGCGGCATTGCTGAAACATGGTAGAAGTGGATATCTAGTTATCCGGATTCCCCCGCGCATGGAAGCCGGAGTTCCTCGTCGAACAGGATGATGCGCTCGCATGGAGCTCCCCAATCACGTTGGCGATCCCTTACGCCACCTGTTGTATGCGGCAGGTGTGCTCGCCTTGGTGATTGCCATTGGCACGTTTGGATACGTGATCATCGAAGGGTGGTCGGTCTTCGATGGGCTCTACATGACAGTCACGACAATCACGACGGTAGGGTACAGGGAAGTCAATCCCCTCTCGGCTGCCGGCCGGGCCTTCACTATTGGGCTGATACTAGCCGGAGTCGGCACGCTGTTCTATGTAGTGGGAAATTTCGCGCGGTTCGTGCTCGAGGGGGAGTTGCGGCACGTATTTGGTCGGTACCGATCCGGAGGAAAAGTGAAAGCGATTGCCAACCACTACATCGTTTGTGGCTACGGCCGAATGGGCCAGCACATCTGTAAGGAACTGCGTGCGAAGCCGGCTGACCTCGTGGTCGTCGAAAAGAACCCCGACCGTGTCGCTGCAGCACAACGGGCTGGCATGATCACGATTGAAGGAGATGCGACCAAAGACGATGTGCTTATCCAGGCTGGTGTCGATCGCGCAAAGGGGTTGGTGTCTGTCGTGAATTCCGATGTAGAAAATCTCTACATCGTGTTGACGGCCCGCGGACTCAACAAGGATCTGTACATCGTAGCGCGTGCCGGTGAAGAAGGGTCCGAACAAAAGTTGGTGCGAGCAGGCGCCAACCGCGTGTCCTCACCGTATTTGATCGGCGGTACCCAGGTCGCGCAAGTGCTCCTCAGGCCTCATGTCGTCGATTTTCTGGAGTTGGCCACGAAGGGCGAACACTTGGATCTGCAGATCGAAGAGATCACGATCCAACAGGGCTCGCGTTTTGACGGAAAAACACCCTGCGAATGCGGATTTGATCAGGATCAGGGCCTGATCGTGGTCGGCGTCAAGCGGCGATCCGGGCATCTGGAGTTCAATCCTGGCGCTAAGGTCAAATTGGCGTCAGGAGATACCTTAATTGTGCTCGGACAGCCGCAGAGTCTGAGGAAGCTAGAGTCGATCATTCGCTCGGCTCCAGAAATAACGTAACGCGAGTGAGTTGTGTGCCGACTTCATGTCTGCGCTGGAATGTATGCTCGATGCTGAAACCTGTTGCGCTTGCGTGAAGACAAGGGAGCATGACGCAAGAATGTACAATCCTCGCTGCGGCATGCGGCGCCTTCCCTCGCTGGCGAACGGCCTATCAAACTGCTTTGCCAACCTGCCTGCGGCCGTGCGCGTCCTGCTGGATGCTTCGATAGATGGGGAAACCCTTGGGCGCATACGCCGAATCATCGAACGGCAACCTGCTGTTGTCGAGGTTCGATCGCTGCTGGCCGCAACGCCGGGCGGTATCGATTTCTCGAAGCGGAAATCGGCGTGCGCTTGCGGAGCGTGTAAAAATCCCACAGGATCAGTCACGCCATCGAAGAGGAGATTCGAAAGGAAATCCCGTTCATCGGACGCGTCATGATCCATATCGAGCCGGTTTCAAGGGAGGCTGTGTGTATCGCAGTGCCGTTTACTGATCAGACAGGGACAGGCAGCCGGCATTTCGGGCTCGCTCCCTATTTCGCGTTGACCAAGAGGCATGTCGAAACCGTTCACATCCTTGAGTAAATGATCGTCGCAAATTCCTTTGCTGGTCATCCGAAAGGCCGGGGCCTGGAAGTCGCGCATTGGTTGCTGGAACAGCGTGTCGATGTCGTCATCACGCCGGACGACATTCGTGACAAGGGGCCGTGGCACGCCGTGGGTGACGCGCGGGTCGCGGTGATCCTCATCCAGGCGACGACGCTTGCCCAGGTGATCGAGGCACTGCCCGTGGCGGATGTGACAGAAGCGGCACCGCTGTTGGGCGTTCGAACAGGGAACGAGGATACTTAACATGAGCGTGTCGTCAGAGTTTGTTCGGGAGAGCGAAGTCGCCGCGCATCTTGCCAAGGTGGCGGGAGACGTGATCCTCCGGATCTATGCCACGGATTTTTCCGTGGACTACAAGGCGAAGAACGATCCGGTGACGGAAGCGGATCGACTGGCAAGTCGCGTGATTGTCGAGGGGTTGCGACGCGAGTTTCCGGATGACATGGTGATTTCCGAGGAAGAGCCGATCCCTGCCTTGGCCTCGGCTCCTGATCGGGTTTGGTACGTGGATCCACTCGACGGCACTCACGAGTTCATCAAGAGGAATGGGGAGTTTGCCGTGATGATCGGGCTCGCCGTCGACGGCCGGTCCAAGGTGGGGGTGGTGTTCCGGCCGGTAACAGCCGAGCTATTCTGGGGTATTGTGCGAGGCGGGGCTTGGTTGGGAACGAAGGAGGCAAAGAGGTCCTTACGGGTCTCCAGTGAAAGCGATCCCTCCCGAATGCGATTGGTGGCCTCACGCTCTCATCGCGACCATCAAGTGGATGAAGTGCGTCGGCGTCTCGGGATCAGCGAAGAATCCCGGATTGGAAGCGTCGGCATCAAAGTTGGTTTGCTCGTCACTCGGCAGGCAGATATATACTTGGAACCATCCAGCATGACGAAGACGTGGGACTCCTGTGCGCCCGAGGCGATCCTCCATGCCGGGGGTGGGCGGATGACCGACCTGGAGGGGGCTCCGCTGCGATACGTACCAAGCGAGGTGCGGAACTGGAAGGGAATAGTGGCCACCAATGGGGTCTGTCATGATCAGGTCATCTCAGAAATTGCGTGCGTTGTTCGAGAACATTCGCAATAGGGCGGCACTATCTCTAGAAGGAAACTGGGCTGATTTGGGGACGGAATGTTCGGCTTGCGGCTGCTTCGCCCCTATGGCGATTTCGCGGTGGACCTGTGGGGGGCTTTTCGCGTGATCCGGGAGAGCTTAAGGTACCACGCGGGGTTTTGCGCACAGTTATGGTTTTAACCTGGATCCTCGGATTCGCCCTACTCGGCAGTGTCGGTGCCATCGCGGCTGCGGCGACATTCCTGTTGTTTCCGAAGGCCACATGAGAGCGCGCTATCCCATTCCTGATCAGTTATGCCACCGGCACGCTGCTGGGAGCGGCATTGCTCGGGCTGTTACCGCAGGCCATTGAGCAAGGTGGTCTGCAAGTGAGTGTTGGTTCGGTATTGGCAGGGTTAATTGTCTTCTTCAGCTTGGAGCGACTCTTGATCTGGCGGCGTTTCTTTCCTCGATCCCGCTCGGCATTGCGACTGGGATTGCGGTGATCGCGCATGAACTGCCTCAGGAAGTGGGGGATTTCAAGGTCCTGCTCGACAATGGATTCTCCCGCAGACGCGCGCTGAAATGGAATCTGATCTCGGGCAGCGCCACGATTCCCGGCGCTCTGTTCGGGTATCTTGCGCTCGAAGAGTCAAGCAGGTTGATGGGGCCGATTCTAGCGCTATCTGCGGCCAGTTTTCTGTATATTGGCTTGGCCGATCTGATCCCGGGGCTCCATCGACGGATCGGTTCCGAAGCCGGTATCGTGCAATTTTTGCTTCCGTTAGTCGGCGTGGGAACCATCGTGGTTCTTAATTTGCACCACGGAGGGTAAGGGCGAATCAAGACCACTGGGTGTTAGCCTGTGAAGAGGGGGGATTCATGAGAAGAAATATGTGGGGCATTCTGTGTGTTTTGACGGTCGGGCTGTGTGGCTCACTGATGGCGGCGGAGCCCCAGCAGGGAACTCCCAAGAAAGGCGAGGCGATATACGTACAACACTGTGCCGGATGCCATGGAACCTCGGGTGATGGTCTGGGTCCTGATATCAAGGAGTTGATCGTCCCGCCCGCAAATTTTCTGGCACCGAAATCACGCACCAAGACCGATATGGATCTGTATCTTGCGGTCAAGCAGGGAGTGCTCTTCAGTCCAATGCACGGCTGGGCCGATCGATTATCGGATCAGGAGATTCGGGATGTGCTGAGATACATTCGAAGCTTAGCTCCATTCAATCCCATCGGCTAGCTCCGATTCACTACGACTCATGGATCCCTGTCGCATTCTGCGACAGGGGTATTTCATGGTCAGACCTAGAACGCCACAGGCGAGAGGCCTCCCATTCGAATCGTTCAGCAAACTCTCGTCATATCACAACAATTCTTGCCACACTTGTAACTTTCGTGGCACGGACTTGGCTCTCTCAACGAACAGAACGTTCCTAATCTACGGAGGATTTGTCATGCCAAATCAGGACGCTAAGTGTTCACCGGAAACCGTTGTCCTCGCATTTCTCGGCGGAGCAATCGGAGGGATGATCGCCGGTATCCTCCTCGCTCCGAAGGCGGGTGAGGAAACACGTCATGAGCTAAAGGGGTATGCCAGAAAGACAGAAGAAGAAGTGATTGAGAAGGCTAAAGAAGCGCGAGCCGCGCTTGATGAGCTCATTGAGCAGGGCAAGCATTTCGTGGCTGAGAAACGCGCGGATGTTGAAGCTGCGGTCACGGCAGGCAAAGAGGCTATGAAAGAGAAGATGGACAAATGCTGTAGCTGACGCGGCCATCTTCAGCAAGGAGTAGAACGATGCTACTGGTCGATGATATTCGAAAGAAGCTGATCACTCAACGGCGTGAGTTGTTTCGGGAAGTGGCCAAGACGGAAGAGGATCTGCGCTGGCTCCAAAGCGATATCGAAAGCGAAATGGAGGAGCGGGGGCAGGAGGAGGCTATGGTTCGGCTGCTCGATCGTCTGGATGGGCGAGCGAAGGCCGAGATCGAGGCGATCGATCGGGCGCTCTTCAAGCTGGGGTCAGGACAGTATGGTCGCTGTGAGCGATGCGGGACGGCCATCCCCCAATCCAGGCTAGAGGCGGTCCCCGCGGCCGCCATGTGCATGCCTTGCGAGCAGGCAGAGGAGAACCAGGCGGCGCTGAGGAAATAGGTGAGCCAGCTGTTCGCATTTGTTGAGGGTGGAGAGGGCGATGCGTCTTGAAGACAATTAATGAGAAGATTTGTCTGTCCAAG
>JAOUHD010000098.1 GCA_029865345.1 Nitrospira sp. | reverse complement strand
AATGGCCGTGTGCCAGGCCCAGGCTCAAGGTCTCACGGTCTTCAGCACTCAAGTGTGCGTAGCATTTCGCTGGCATGGCAACACCTTAGCCCATCTGGGCCGGTAGTGTTGCACTTGGAGTTAGAACTCAAGCAGCCTATTCGGAGTTCAACTCTGATGAACCCCATCTGGAGTGATGATTTTGTCGAGCTCCGTTTCCAAGCCCAGTTGTCTCAGGGGAAATCCAGGTCTATGCTTCACACAATGTCTTCTCTGACCCAACGACTTTTCTGATGTTGCCTACAACAGTTGCCGTTGGCGTGCATCTCGCCTAGGATTCTCCTGTACCGTTCGGTTGCCTTTGAATTTCATGAAAGGACCAGTCGTGATGCACAAACAGATAATTGTGCTTTGTGTCGCCGCGTTTCTTGGTGGAATCGTTGGCGGGGGGCTAAGTACTCAGTTACTTTCACCAACGTTGGTTGGCGCTCAGAAAGCTAATGGAGTGCATGCCGAGGAGTTTTTGCTGCTGGACGCTAAAGGGAAAGCCCGAGCCGGTCTCGGGTTGGACGCGAATGGAGAAGTCGGGCTTGTGCTCATGAGCAAAGACGGCGACCGCACTCTAACCCTCACCCCTGATGATCCATCGGTCATCAAATTGGTTGAGCGCGGTGGCCGGACTCTCTGGGGGGCGCCGTAATTTGCGCGGTGAAGAGGGAAGCGCCGTTAGACCGCTTTTTGGACTAATCCAGAACGCAAACAGCGCGTACAGACGCGGATACGCTTATGACTCCCATCCACCACTGCACGAACAGTTTGAAGATTAGGGTTGAACACTCGCTTGGTTTTGTTGTTCGCGTGACTCACATTGTTGCCCGATACAGGCTTCTTTTGGCAAATCTCACACATCCATGCCACGGTCGTTCTCCTTCTTAACGAAATGAACCTGGTGAAAATCGGATGATACTACCACAGCTGCATGAATGGTCACAAGCACGAGGTGTACGTTCATGAGCAAAAAGAGAATAGTCCTGAGTAACGGGATGAGCCTCTGCGGCTCTAACTGAGCTTGACAAGTTTTGCTGCCCTCTCCTATTGTGCTGCCAGTATAACTCCAGAGTAAGGGAAGAGGGTGCAACTCCCTCGCGGTCCCGCCGCTGTCAATGGGGACGAAACCCGGAACAGCCACTGTCTCGCACGTGAAACGTATCTCGTGAAGCGTATTTTGTCAGAGTTTTCATTCCAGCGCTTCACGAACGACGAATGACGCGTCACATGTTGGATGGGAAGGCACGGGGAGTAGGGTGAACCATGAGCCAGAAGACCTGCTCGGAGAAGTGACCAGTGTTCCCTCGAGGCTGGGGAACGGGTGAGGATGAAGAAGCGGGTGCAATCCTCAAGGTCTGTGTAGGCCTTGGGGATTTTTTTCTTTTGAAGCGATGGCACCGATATCACCCTGTCATCCCCGTGCTCACGGTGGTGCTGTCGGTGTTTTGTGCGATGGCAGCTGAAAGTGGGCAAGGAGAGTATGGTGAGATGAAGCGACGACAGCAGGGCATCCTTACCGGCATGCCATTCATGGCCCATGTCTCGTCACAATCCTTTGTAGATGATGCCGGGCATCGAATCTATTTGGCCAAGCCACCGGCTCGAATCGTGTCGCTGGCTCCGAGTATTACCGAAATGCTGTTCTCGCTCGGATTGGAGGAACAGATTGTCGGTGTCACGGAGTTTTGTGACTATCCGTCAGCAGCGAAGTCCAAAGCCAAGGTAGGGTATGCCAATCCCAGCGTGGAAGTCATTATTGCATTGAGGCCGGAATTAGTATTGGCGCCCAGGGACTTTCTTCGTCCAGACCTGCAGGTGAAGCTTGAGCAGCTCAAGATTCCTGTGTTCGTACTCGATGCGCACACCTTGGAAGATATCCCGCTTCAAATTCATACGTTGGGACAGATGTTTGAGAAAGTCTCGGTGGCCAGCGCGGTGACTCAGCACATCCGGCAACATCTTGCAGCGATCAAACGCAAGGTTGAAACCTTGCCCGCCAAACGCGTTCTATACGTCCTCAATAGTCAGCCGTTGATTACCGTGGGGCCTGGAAGTTTCATCCATCAGATGATCGGTGTGGCAGGAGGGATGAACATTGCGACGCAGACGAGCAACGCCTATCCGAGGCTGAGTATGGAGACCGTGCTCAAGGAAGATCCGGAGGTACTGATTTTCCCAAGCGGAGAAGTGGAAGCGGTGCCACGCAGCGAGCAACAGCAGTGGCGGCGATGGGACTCGCTTTCTGCCGTGAAACACCAGCGTTTCCATGAGGTCTCATCGAGTCTGTTGAATCGTCCTGGGCCTCGCGTCGTTGAGGGGTTAGAACAACTGGCTCGAGCCATCCATCCGGACGCGTTCGGTTCCAGTAATGGTGCGCTTCGTCCGTGAGGATCTGTTGAAACAGCTTCCAGCCATGGTTCAGCCTGAGTCCTGCACGGAAGTCTTATCTCACGAACCTGGCCGTATGGTCTCTCAAGGTGCGATCCTCACGAACTCACGCTGGATGGCGACACTTGGAGTTCTTAGCCTCACGGCCATTGCGGTGGGCCTGATCTGTCTCCACTTTGGTGCCCAACCGATTGCGTATGGGGAGGTCTTACGAGCGTTGTTTGACACGGTCAGCTTGAAGGACAGTACTGATAAGACATCGGATATTGCGAAAACCATTCTGCTGCAGGTCCGACTGCCACGCATCTTACTGGGCTTTTTGGTTGGCTGCTCCCTGGCTTCTGTGGGAGTCGCCTTGCAGGCACTGTTACGGAATCCGTTGGCCGATCCCTATGTGCTGGGTGTCTCCAGCGGTGCAGCGCTTGGAGCTGCGGTGGGAATCTTGTTCGGAGTAGGAACCACTTTTCTCGCAGAAACTGCGCTGCCAGCCTGTGGATTTGCTGGAGGCCTTTTGGCGCTCCTCGTGATCTATCGAATGGCTGCCACCTATGGCCAGCTGCCGATCCACAGCCTGCTGTTGACCGGAGTGATTCTCAACGCCATCTTTTCAGCCTTGATTATGTTTATTACGTCGATCCTTGAACCGAATCGTTCGTATGGAATGATGGCCTGGTTGATGGGAACACTCACCGCTCCCACCTACGGTAGCTTGGGTGCACTCATCATCTACCTCTCGATTGGCCTCTTCCTGCTTTTTCGTCATATGCGCGTCCTCAACATCCTGGCGTTAGGAGAAGAGTCTGCCCGCACACTTGGTATCGATACAGAACAGGCGAAGCGGTCCCTGTTTGTTTTGACGGCATTGGTGACGGGAGCGGTTGTGTCTGTCAGCGGAATGATCGGCTTTATTGGCATGGTCGTTCCCCATGCCGTACGGCTCGTGATCGGTGCGGATCATCGACTACTGCTTCCCGCATCAGCGCTAGTTGGAGGCACCTTCCTGATGGGTGCTGATACGGTAGCGCGGACACTGATCGCACCGACGGAGATTCCTGTCGGTATTATCACCGCTCTGGCCGGTGGGCCGTTCTTTGTCTACCTTTTGCTCTGGCGAAAGGATCGCTTGGCATGAGTGGGACGAGTCAACATCGAGCCATAGGAATGATGAGCAGTGACTCAATCCCTCTTCTAGTACAAGCTCATGCGTACGATATCCAGTCTGTTCGGTTCCGTTATCAGTCGAAGGAGTCACCGGCGGCCAGATGGATTCTGGATAACATTTCCTTTCACGTGCAAGAAGGCGAGGTGCTGGGTGTGGTTGGCCCGAACGGATCCGGGAAAACCTCCTTACTGAAAGTGCTGGCACGGCTGATGACTCCCCAGCAAGGTCGTATCAACTTGTTCGGCCAGGATCTCTCGGTGAAGGCGCAACGAGAAGTCGCCTGCGTCGTTGGAGTTGTTCCACAAGATTCACAGATGCTCTTTCCCTTCACTGTGGCTGAAAGCGTACTGATGGGTCGATTCCCCCATCAGTCTCGGGACCGATGGATTGGTGGATTCGGATGGGAAAGTCGAGAAGATCTGGCTATTGTGGAACAGTCGATGATGACGATGGACATCGTTCACTTGGCTCATCGATCGGTGACAGACCTTTCCGGTGGCGAGCGGCAGCGGACTGTGATTGCTCGAGCACTTGCCCAGACTCCAAAAGTCTTGCTGCTGGACGAACCGACCGCATTTCTGGATCTGCAACATCAGGTTGAAATCTGCTCGGTATTGCGCCGATTGAGAGATGAGGGTGGCTTAACCGTTGTCCTTGTCTCCCATGATTTGAATCTGGTGAGTCAGTATTGCGACAGAATTCTGTTGTTGGATCGTGGACAGATCGTACGACTTGGTGGCCCAGACGAGGTGATTGAGCCGGAGGTGCTGGAATCCGTGTACCGTTGCCGAGTGTTGGTGGATCGACATCCGAGTACTGGATTACCTCGGATTACGCTTCCCGGCCGCCAGTTGTCCGGTGAGAATTAAGATGAGGGTGAACAAGGTTGCGTTGCTTCATCTTGAGACGGTTCCCGGAGCTTTGGAACAGAACCGCTACATGATCGTTGAGGCCATCAAACATGCGGCGTCGATGGGAGCGGAGTGGATCGTGACGCCGGAGTTGGCGGTCTGCGGGCTACAGTTTGTTCAGCTGATCGGTACCGATTGGATCCGGCCACAACCAGATCCTTGGATGCAGCAAGTCTGTCGATTGGTGCGGACCTTGAAACGGACTGTCTTTCTTTCGTGCCCCGAACGAGATGGGTCCCGGCTCTACAACACCGTATTCGTGATTGATTCAGCAGGGGAAATCATCGGCAAACATCGTAAGATCAACGTGCTGAGCGACTCCCTGTCGTGGTCGAGTCCTGGCGATGTTGCCGTGCCAATCAAATGTGGTGATATCAAGGTGGGGGTGCTCGTCTGCGCCGATGTCTATACGCCGAATATCGCCCGGGCCATGAAGTTTGAAGGGGCGCAGATGTTTGTCTCCCCGGCATCATGGGGGCCTGGCCTACACGGCCCAAATGGGGAATGGGAACAACGGACTCACGAAACAGGGCTCCCGTTGATTGTCTGTAACCGAACCGGCACAGAAAAGACGTTGGACTTCTGGAAGGCGCCAAGCTTGGTTGTGCAGGACGGGATGCGAGTACTCGCGCATACATCGGAGCGCTCTGCGGTCCTCACGTTCGACTGGAATTTCGATCGCATGGTGCCGCGCTCTTCACGATACTCGATCGACTATATCCGGAATTAGCACACCGGCTGATTCTGATGATGGTGAGCCACCAAGAGGAGTGGCCAAGGTAATCTGAGGTGAGCAGGATGAGACTGCACCGCTCTCCTGCAGAAGTCGTCTGGTGCAGAACAATCATTCGGGAGGGATTCGTTAGGTCATACCGTCAGCGACGGGGAAGATGGTGCAACTCCATCACGGTGCCGCCACTGTAAGCGGGGAGTAACTCTGCAGAATGCCACTGTGTGCCTCGGCACATGGGAAGGCGCAGAGAAGCAATGAGCCGCAAGTCAGGAGACCCAGCTGCCTGGACGATAGACACCCTTCGAGTCAAAGGGAGGTTTTCATGTCGCGGTTTTGTGTTCCTCGTGTGTTGTATGTGTGTGCCCTTGTTCTATGGACCTTCGCGTGGGTCTATCCCACATCGGCTCAAGAAGTTGCGATGGCCGACCAACCGGAGCTCCAAGCTCCGGATGTCGTCATCAGTGCAACCAAGACCGAAATCCCCGCCAAGCAAGTCACCAGCGCTGTGGAAGTGATTACCGGTGAAGACCTGCAGCAGCGAAAAATAAGAACCGTTGCAGAAGCGCTTCGATGGGCATCGGGGCTGGCTGTTTTTCAAAGCGGAGGACTCGGTACAACAGTCGGCGTACGAATGCGTGGAGGAACGCCACAGCAGACGCTTGTCTTGATTGATGGCGCGATCGTCAACAGTGCCACGGACGGAAGTTACGACTTCGCCAACTTGACGTCGGATAACATCGAACGGATCGAAATCTTGCGTGGGAGCCAGAGCATGCTCTGGGGATCAGATGCGATGGGCGGGGTGATCAATATCACAACAAAGCGTGGACGAGAGAAACCCAACATTTCCGGATTTGTCGAGTATGGATCGTTTAACACCATTCGAGAAGGAGGCAGCTTGTCCGGTAAGAAAGGCCCCATTGATTTTTCTGGATCGATCACGCGTTTGGATACGGCCGGCTTTTCAGCTATCAACTATCGGCGTGGCGCGGCCGAGCGTGATGGCTATCACAACTGGCAGGGGTCGGTTCGGCTGGGAGCGGACCTACCGAAGGATGGTCGGTTAGAATTTAGTTTTCGCTGGTTGGATGGCATCGTGAATTTCGACGGCTTTGGGTTTAATTCCACTACCTTCGCGTCAGATCCGGCTGATGTGTTTGGTGCCAGATCAAGGAATACTCAATACGTCTTTGCAGGAAACTATGCCCAGCCGATTACCGCCTGGTGGTCACAAAGACTGACCTTGTCAAGGGCCACCGAGAATCTTGTGAGTAATGGTGGTGTGGTGGAACGTAACCTTGTAACCGGAACCACGGGGCTGATCGGCTTCCCGTTCAAGTCTCAAATTGAAACAACCAGTAATCGGCTGGAATGGCAGCACAATATTCAAATTGGGAAACCTTTATCCTTAACGGCAGGGTATCAGTTTCGAGAACAGAGAGGAGACAATCGCGATCTCCTCACAAACACGACGGTATTCGAGAACAGATCCATCAGTAGCCATGCAGGGTTTGGAGAGGCCCAGTTGAATCTGTGGGACCGAGTGTTTGGTACGGCGGGCATTCGACAAGACGAGTACAACGTGTTTGGTAGCGCCACAACCTACCGAGTCACAGGAGGATATCTCCATCGGGAAACTGGCACGAAACTACGAGGCAGTTATGCGACGGGATTTCGAGCTCCGACGATCAATGAACTATTTTTCCCTGGATTCGGCAACCCAAATTTGAAACCTGAAAAGAGCCAAGCGCTCGATGTGGCCATCGAACAAACATTGCCTCATGATCGAGGGAGCATCAGCGTCGGCTACTTTTGGACCCGCTACCGAAATCTGATCTTGTCGGTGTTTGATCCAGTCGAGTGTACAGATCCTGGCTCGTTTGGATTTTGTGCACAGAACGTCGGGTTAGCCAAAGCAGAAGGTGTGGAAGTGAGCACCAAGTTGAAACTCTATCGTGATGGCCCTTGGATTAAGAACTTGGACCTGCTCATTCAATATACGTACGCAGCGACGCGGGATATTAGTAGTGGATCGGATTCACGTCTTCCCAAGTGGCCGCTCCATCAAATTTCGACCGTCCTCAGTTATCAACCTATAGAAAGTTTGCGAGCCAATCTGGAGGGGCGCTATGTCGGTGAACGGTTCGGCAATGTAGGGAATGGTAATCCGACCCCATCGTTTGTGGTCTGGAATCTGTCTGCGAGCTATGACGTGACGAAGTACATGCAGGCCTATCTACGGTTGGACAACATCTTCAACGAGAAATACGAAGAGACCCTATTTTTCGGCACACCCATCCGTTCGATCTTTGGAGGCGTACGGATCAATTATGATCTGCCGCTCTAGCGGTGCATGAAAGATGAGGCGTACCTCATTAAGGTGAGACGCTACGTATCTTTCTACCCTAGGCTCTTGAGAACAACACCGATTTCTCTCGATGGTAGAAGTAGAGATTATCTTCCGTGGCGCTATTTCAGAGATTGACAGAGCAGCTGCGCTACGGTATGTAGCGCACAACGTAACTGCATAGTCTCTCGGATGCCCGAAAGGGCATAACAGGGAAGTCCGGTGAAAAACCGGCGCGGTCCCGCCACTGTAAGTGGGAAGCGACCCCGATGTACGCCACTCAACGAACTCGTTGGGGAAGGCCAGGGGACGCAGTGAAGGTCCAACCTTCTGAACCCATGAGCCAGGAGACCTATCCGAGGTGCTACATAACTGTTTCTCCGCGTGGTAACGGAGGAGCTCTCCTGCCTAATTTGGCATGTGACCTCTTGTTCCACGCATGGGAACGGAGGTTTTTTTATGCCCTCGGCGTTATGGGATCAGCGGGCGACTGATTCCAGCGATAGTGTCCTCTTCACATCACATAACTCGAGAGAACCGGCATGAGTACGGGATTGCTCATTGTCGGACACGGAAGCCGCGATCCCAGTGCAAATGTGGAGTTCGAATCGGTCGTCGCGACCTATCGTGCGACGCATCCCGATCTTCACGTGGTGCACGGCTATGTGGAGCTGGCCAGTCCGTCGTTAGCCACCGCTCTTCGTGAATTGGCTCATCGAGTCGATTCCGTGGTTGTGCTGCCCCTGTTCCTTTTTGCGGCAGGACATGTCAAGAACGATATTCCTCTTGCGCTCTCCCAGGCACGGGAGAATTTCCCTACGGTCCGGTTTACCGTCACCAACGCTCTGGGCGTTCACCCCAATCTTATCGACCTGGCCTTCCTACGTGCACGAACGGCACTGGAAGATGCCGCTGAGGCTGCGAACACTGCCGTTGTGGTTGTGGGCCGTGGCGCAAGCGACCCTGATGCGAACGGTGACTTCTGTAAAGTCGTTCGTCTACTTGCCGAAGGGCGTGAATTCGAGTGGGTCATGCCCTGCTTCATCGGCATCGCGCGACCACGCTTGGAAGAGACGGTCGAGCTGATTGCACGTGCGCGTCCCAAGCGAATTGTTGTCATTCCATACCTGCTCTTTGGCGGACGGTTGATCGCAAAAAATCGTGAGCAGGTGGATTCATTTCAAGCTCGTTATCCTTGGATCAAGACCGAGCTGATGCCACATATGGGAAGTCATGAGCACTTGTTCAGTGTGATGGACGAGCGTCCCTCACAGGCAATGGAGCGAGCCCGTCCGCTCCCCTGTGACACCTGCCAATATCGTGTGCCGGTGTCCGCCGTGACTAAGCAGGTGGGCGGCCTTACGGCGCTGCTCTGGAGTCTGCGACATGGGTTCACCCATACGCAGGCCATGCCACATGTGCATGCCCATCGGCCGCTGAGTAAGCATGTGTTGATCTGTGGAAACGCTGACTGTGCTGACGCGGGGAGTATTACGTTGATTGCGACATTACGTCGTCTGCTGAAGGCAACCGGCCATGAGAAAGAGATTCGAGTGACGAAGACCTCCTGTATGGGTCGGTGTGGAGAGGGCCCCACGGTCGCGGTGTGAAAGAAACGGATGCGAAAGAATTGATCGATGAGCATCTACTTAGTGATCGGCTCGTCAGTCGCCTGGTTGACAACATCATGCAGTAACGGAGGATTCACAATGGTCTGTCATGAAATCGCAGGGCTTCGGCTGGATTTGATGGAAGTATTAGGGGCGAAGAACGAAGCTGAGCGGCAGCATGAGCTGGCTGAACTCGGTACCGGGGCCGATCAGCCAGGCCCGATTTGCTCCATGTGCGTGGCGAAGGATCTGGCATCGCTCAAACAGTATTATGAGGGTGCGGTTGCCGCACTTGAGCAACGTGTGTCAGCAACGCGCGCTGATGACCCCAAGCTTCCGTACTTACGCACGCTCGTGGTCCTCACGAAAAAGGTCGATCTCGATCTGGCGCATCAGATCGGGAGCCTGACACAGTTCTACCGTGACCTTGATGAAATGCATGATTTTGTCCACGAGATCTATCCGGCGGAGTAGTAGCGATAGCTGTTGCAAAGACTGCCCAAGTGATGAACACCGAGAGACTGGGGTCCGATACCCTGCTGCTTGATCTGTGGGCAACCGAGCCGTTGGGATTTGTCGGCGGGCAGTACCTGATCCTCGATAGTCGAATGGTCTTGCCGAGCGGCAAGGCTGTCAAGCGAGCCTACTCGCTCTTGACCAGTGATGAGGAACAACATCGCTTCCAGCTTGCGGTGAAACGCATTCCCGATGGACTGAGATCCGCCTTTGTACATGGGCTTACAGCAGGAACAGATATTTCGTTCAGCGGACCCTGGGGGAAGTTTGTTCCGAGAGAGGAGACCTCTGGGAGGACGTTGATTCTGGCAACGGATACAGGGATTACCGCCGTACTGGGGCTTGTGCGCGCCACTCGCTTTGCGCCGCTGCTGCCTCAGGCGGTACTCATCTGGCTGCGAGCCTCAGCTGAGTATTTCCTTCCAGAAGAGTTAGTGAAGAATCAGATTCCCGCAGCCTGTGGCGAGGTGAGAATTGCAGTAATTCCCGAGGTCGGTCATCAAGACCGGATTCCACAGGCCAGAGCCATTCTCCGTGAGCTGCAATTGCGCGGCGATCTCGGGCAGACCTTTATCGCGGGGGATGGAGCCGTCAATCAGGTATTGTTCGATGATCTGGTGATTGCCGGAGTACCCGTGGGGAAGGACCAGGTCGAATCATTTTTCAACATGCCGAAGAAATCCGCATGACCGGAAGGGAGCAGATTCTCTCAGCACTGGAAGCAGCGCTTGCGTACGGGGATACGAGCGTCATCGTCCGTTCGTCCGGTGCGATTGCTGAGATTCATGGTCTCGTAACTCTACGACAGGGGGCCGAGTGGGTCACGCTTGGCGAAGAGGGGAAGACCCATGTACATCTCAAGATCGAAGTGAGGAGCAAGCTGATTTACCGGCACGAAGACGAGGCCAATGCGGCGCTTGAGCTGGTAGGACCAGGTGGGGCTCTGTTCTGCCGTGTGATATTCAGAGGCACGAACCAGGCGCGAGCTGAGAATTATAGCCCTGACCGTGCGACACAGATCTGTGAACGATTTGGATATCTGGCGGAGTGTGCGGGGACATGACCAATGGACAAGAGCGCACCGCCAAAAGATCGAAAGGTCCTGCGCACCGGGTTTACCACCGGCGCCTGCGCGGGGGCTGCGGCTAAGGCTGCGCCCCGTTGTTTGGTGCAGGGCTCCATGCTGTCTGACATTGAAACGACTCTGCCAAATCGGACGAGAGTCACGTTCGCGCTTGCACGCTGCGAGCGCCTGGACGAGCGCGCAATCTGCAGCGTCATTAAGGATGCTGGCGACGATCCCGATTGTACACATGGTGCCGAACTGATTGCGGAGGTCGAGCTCCGTACCGATCCCGGTATCGAGCCAGAGGAGGCTCTGGTGTGGCTAGAGTCACCAAGGCTGGGTTGGGACTGAAGATTGATGGGCCTGCGATTAACCCGGTCCCAAGTCGAAATATTACAGAGATGGTCGAAGAAGAACTCGTCGGCAGTCCCTATGCCGGCGCCATCGTCACGATTACGGTGCCAGATGGCGAGGAGATGGCGAAGAAGACGACCAACGCCCGTCTTGGACTCTTGGGCGGTATCTCTATCCTCGGCACAACTGGCATCGTGAGGCCCTATTCCACGGCGGCCTTCAAAGCGAGCGTGATGCAGGAGATCGATGTCGCAGCGGTTGGGGGTTTGTGCGAACTGGTACTCACGACTGGCGGCAAGTCAGAACAATATGCGATGGCCCTCTATCCGCAATTGCCAGAACAGGCCTTCATTCAGGTCGGCGACTCCATCGGTGTCGGCGTGAAGCAGTGTGCGAAGCGAGGGGTTACGAGAGCCATCATCGTCGGGATGATGGGGAAATTGTCGAAGATGGCCAATGGCAAGATGCAGACCCATGCCGCCGGATCGGAAGTGGATATGGAGTTTCTAGGAGCCTGTCCGACATTGCGTTCAACCACCGCTTGCACTGTGCCGTCAGATTCGCTATGAGCAGACCCTCCGCACTCATGATTTGGAGGCCTCTCGATGCAAGACCGCACCTTCCGCCCTTAT
>JAOUHD010000097.1 GCA_029865345.1 Nitrospira sp. | reverse complement strand
ACTCTTTCCGGAGGTGTTCGGCGAACACCGGCATGGGAGCTGCGGGAATATGCAGCGGACTGAGTGTGCGACGGAGCGCCTGAAGCGCCGTAATGACCTCGGCGTCCTGGCCATCTCGGCGCCCTTCAAAATAGCTGAATGTGACGACTTCGATCAGGTTGAACAACGCGACGGCTTTCTGCCCTCCCGATTCATCTAACTCTCGATAAAAGTCCCGCCGAATGGGCAAGAACTGCTCACTGAGTCGTTTCTGCTGGTAGTCGCTCCCAGTATCGAGATAGGCACAATCACTAGGACAGGAAATCCGTGTCATGCGATGTTCTCCACAGCAGGGGCTGCAGATTAATCCTCCGAGGGCAGGGCACGGGCGCTTGCCCTTTCGGCTGTGACAATACGCGCAGGAGCTCATTTCTTCGTTCCTTCCGGGCCTGGCTTGGGAGGTGGAGGAATGAATCCGTAGTCGGCCAGTGTACGCTTCCCGTCCTTGGGCTTGCCTCCTGACGGGGTTTCAAGTCCATTCATCTCGGCGGCATGCATGTAGTGGTAGGGCACCAGGATCAAGTTATTCGCGCGGTCTATCCCGATGTCAGCCGGGGCGGGGAGGTATTCGGCAATAACTTGGAAGCGATGGTCTCGGGTCATGCGCCAAATCTTGCCCTTTGTAAAATCTGACACGTACATGTTGCCCCATTGATCGAAATCCACTCCGCTCAGGTTTTGAAAGCGACTGGTAAAAAATCCGTTCGATTCGAGTTCGCTCAGTTGTCCATCAGGCGTGATTTCAAGGATCTTTCCCTTCTCCCAGCTCACGGTGATGAGATGATAGGTTTTTGGGTGAATCGCGATTCCTGCGGGACCCGCAAGCCGGTCATCGTGAATCAGCAGGTCAACCCGATGATTGTCGGATGGGGTGATACGGTAAATCGAATTAGCGGTCTGGTCCGATGCGTAGAGGAGGCCGGTCGGTGACGCCGCAACGTCGGTCAGCGAAACTTGTCCGTGGGGCTGGGAGGGAAACGAGACGGTGGCCAAAAGTTTTCCCGTCGTCTTATCGAAGCCTTTCAGCTGATCAAGATCGGCAATGTAGAGCATTGACCCAATCAAGGCCATTCCCTTCGGGGCGTGCAGCAGCACATCCGAGACACCGCCTTGGATAAACTTGAGATTGGTGATC
Source organism: Nitrospira sp. (assembly GCA_029865345.1). Taxonomy (GTDB): domain Bacteria; phylum Nitrospirota; class Nitrospiria; order Nitrospirales; family Nitrospiraceae; genus Nitrospira_D. The sequence goes on along the minus strand of JAOUHD010000097.1, from coordinate 10,616 downwards.
TTACCTTCCGTGTCGAGTTTCGTGATGAAGCCGTTGTTGTCTCTCGCGTCCGGCTCGCCGTTGATGTTGGAAATGAAATAGTCTTTCCCTGACGGGTCGCCGACGAAGCTATTCGGCGATTCCAGGCCGATGATTTGCGCGGCTTCGCTGTAAGCCGTCAAGCCTAGCGCGAGGACAGCAGCCGATAATACGTGGCGATAGAATGTGACGAACAAAGGTGGGTTGTCCAGGTTGTGAGCCGTGATGATCGTACCGGAGGGGCAAAGAGTGTGTCAAGAAAGAGCGCTGTAGGATAAAGGCAAGGAGCGGCGATGGCAAAGCGTTGACTTGCATAAAATTCCCCTGCTAAGTTGCGGGAATTAACCTACTTGAATGGTTAGAGGGAGGGGATCGTGGCCGCACAATTGATTGATGGAAAAGCACTCGCTCAGCAAGTACGCGATCGTCTAGCGAAAGAATCGGCGGACCTGTTCGCCAAAAAATCGATGAAACCTGGTCTTGCGACCATTTTGGTGGGCGATGATCCCGCCTCGCATGTATATGTTCGAAACAAACAAAAGGCCTGCGAATTGGCAGGCATCTATGTCGACGATTACAAACTCCCGGCGAACACGACGCAGGCCGAGTTATTGTCGCTGATTGACAAAAAGAATACTGACCCCAACATCCATGGAATTCTGGTTCAGCTCCCGTTGCCCAAACATATCGACAGCAAGGTCATTCTGGAAGCCGTCTCGCCGCTCAAGGATGCCGATGGGTTTCATCCCTACAACTTCGGCCGGCTGGTGGAAGGCCATCCGGTATTCGAGGCCTGTACTCCTAAAGGCGTCATCAAGATGATTGAATCAACCGGCATTACGATTGAAGGGAAACGGGCGGTTGTGGTGGGACGGAGCAATATCGTTGGGAAGCCACTGGCGTTGATGCTTCTTCAGAGGAATGCGACGGTCACGATCTGTCATTCAAAAACCCGAGACCTTCCCGCAGTGTGCCGTGAGGCGGAGTTGCTGCTTGTGGCGATCGGAAAGGCGAAGTTTGTGACGGCCGATATGGTACGCGAGGGTGCAGTCGTCATTGATGTGGGGACCAACAAGACGCCTGAGGGGAAGCTGTGCGGAGACGTCGATTTTGAACCAGTCAGCCAGAAGGCCGGCTGGATCAGCCCTGTTCCTGGTGGAGTCGGCCCGATGACCATCGCGATGCTGTTGGAAAATACGGTGGAGTCCGCCAAGAGGACAGTAGGATTGCTATGAGGGGCTATCCATGAGTCGAGAGCCACAGCGCCTAGTCGATGTTCTCAACCGAGGAACGTTTGCTGTCACGGTTGAGTATAACCCTCCTAAAGGTACGAACATCACGTCCATTTTGGAAAATGCCAAACAACTCGTTGGACGAGTACACGGTGTGAATGTCACCGACAATACCGCTGCCGTGGTGCGTGCGGGCTCACTTCCAGTCTGTCGCCTGCTCTATGAGTTGGGGCACGACCCTGTGATGCAGTTGACTTGTCGGGATCGCAATCGGATCGCCATGCAGTCGGATCTGATGGGCGCGCACATGCTTGGGATTCGCAATATTCTGTGCCTCACGGGCGATTATCCGACGGTCGGTGACCACAAAGAAGCTAAGCCGGTGTACGACCTCGATTCCGTTCAGGTGATGCAACTCGTCCAGGGGTTGAACAACGGCAAGGACATGGTCGGCAATAAACTAGATGGGTCCACCGCGTTCACCATTGGCGCGGCCGTTACACCGGAGGCCGATCTGGTCGGGCCGGTGTTGGCGAAGTTTGAAGTGAAAGTGAAAGCCGGCGCCCAGTTCTTTCAGACCCAGGCGGTCTATCATCCCGATGTCTTCGCCGGTTTCATGAAACAGGTGCGGCCGTTCAACGTGAAGGTCTTGGCGGGTATCCTGTTGCTGCGTAATGCGAAGATGGCGGAATTCATGAACGCCAACATCCCCGGTATGTCGGTGCCAAGCGAGATGATTGATGAGCTCAAAGCTGCTGGAGGGAAGGCTGAAGACGTTGGAGTTGATATCGCCGTACGGACGATCAAGGCGGTTCGGCCGCACTGCGACGGTGTGCATATTATGGCAATCAAAGCCACGCATCGGTTGGCCGAGATTATCACCAAAGCCGAATTAGACTGATGACGATTCTCGATTTTCAGCAGTACAAGCGAGACCGGAAAAAGGTCGCCGTCGTGACGGCCTATGATGCGCTGTTCGCACGTATTGTCGAGCAGGCGGGAATCCGGGTAATGCTGGTAGGGGATTCGCTGGGCATGGTCGTCCAGGGAAAACCCAATACGCTAACGGTGACGATGGAGGATATGCTGTATCACACCAAGCTGGTCGCCGGCGTGGTGCAGCGAGCTTTGGTGATTGCGGACATGCCGTTCATGTCCTATCAGACCAGCACAGAGGAGGCCTTGCGCAATGCGGGCCTATTGCTGCAAGCCGGTGCCACTGCCGTGAAGCTGGAGGGGGGTGCCGTGATGGCAGATCGAATCAACGCCATGACGAGCGTTGGGATTCCTGTCATGGGCCATCTGGGTATGACTCCGCAATCAGTCAATGTGCTGGGCGGATACAAGGTCCAAGGCAAAGCCGGCGATCAAGCCTCCAAATTGCTCCAGGATGCAAAGGCTATCGAAGCTGCCGGAGCCTTCGCGCTTGTTTTGGAAGCGATACCTGCCGATTTGGCCAAAAAAATTACTCAAGCTCTTTCAATCTCGACTATCGGGATAGGGGCCGGGCCTCACTGCGATGGCCAAGTGCTTGTGCTCTATGATCTCCTTGGACTCTTTGATGCGTTCACCCCGAAATTCGTGAAGACCTACGCTCACCTCAAAGCCGACACCCTCCAAGCACTGAGCCGTTATAAAGAAGAAGTGGAGCAGGGAAAGTTCCCGAGCGACTCCGAGAGCTACCACTAGGTTTTCAGTGCGGCACCTCCTAAATATTCCCCAGGCCCTGATCCAATTCTATAAGCGGAATGTGCGGATATTGACCGACACAGTGTGCGTGCAATGCGTTTAGTAAGTGCGTGACATCAATGCCCATATATGCGGAGGGAACGTTCTGCAGTCGAATGATTCCCGCGTGAATGAGCCTCTGAGCAGCGGCATCGTTCCCCATGAACCGCTTGAGGTTTGCTGCAGCGAGTTGAATCAGAGATTGGAAGAAGTTGCCTTGTACTGTGTTGCGCCCAGAGGCATGCCACAACCCTTCAAAGACCTCATGCGATTCCCACCAAAAGGCGAAATTATAAAGATCAATCCCATAGAGATAGTCATCTGAGCGTTTCCATTGAGTAGCCGGGAAGAGCCGTGGCGTCGGCTCTGGTTGGCCATAAGAGTGGCCACGAGGGTTCCGGCGCGGATGTGGTGTTTGGCCTGGCAGGTAATGATAGGAGGGGAATGGGTGTGGAGAGTAACGAGGCCAATTGGGATTGAGAGGCTTCGGCCCAGCCACCATGACACTCATGTAGCGGTACATGGCACTTGAAACACGACTCGGTCTTCCAACCGGACTGCCGTCAGTTGCCGTCCCCATACGCAGCCACTGTCGATGGCCAGGAGCTGTGCTTTGCAGTGGAGTCCTAAAGCGGCCCAATGGCCACAGACAATGGTGGTATCCCCGTGACGTCGGTCTGGAATGTTGAACCAGGGGAAATACCCGGCAGGGATTCGCTCTGGAGGACCGTTGAACGACGATTCTATCCGGCCATCCGGCGAACAAGCCCGGAGTCTGGTGAGCACCTTCATGATGGTCGCGAGTCGAGTGGGACCGGTCAGGTTTGGCGACCATTGGAGATGTTTGCTGGGATGTAGAGCTTGTAGGATGTCTCGGTATGTGGGACGTTGCAGACCGATCTCGACTTCACGAGCCAGTCTTTCCGCTTCATCGATGGACCATTGGGGTAGCAAGCCGGCGTGAACAAGCACGAAAGGATCCTCACGATACAGGAGCCGTTGTTGACGTAACCACGTGAGGAGCTCGTCGTGATCTGGTGCCGTTAGTATCTCACCTAGTGTGTCTTCTGGACGCACCCTGGCAATACCCTCGGCTACGGCAAGAAGGAAAAGGTCATGATTGCCTAATACGACAATCGCCCGATCTCCCAGATTCTTGATGTAGCGAAGGACGTTCAGCGAGTCTGGGCCGCGATTGACGAGATCGCCGACGAACCAGAGACGATCATGGGTTGGGTCGAAGTGGATATGCTTGAGAAGGCGTTGCAAGGGCTCGTAGCATCCCTGCACATCGCCGATGGCATACGTCGTCATGCTCACGAGAGTACCCTGGGATGGAATGCGCCACAAGACCTTAATCTGTTGGGAGAGGTGCGGGCTCTACGGGTACTTTGCTTCGATCTTGCTACAGAGCCCGCCGCGAGCGGTAAAGGTGCCGGTGACTTTCGCCCATACGGGACGGCAGGATTTGACAATATCGTGGAGGATTCTGTTGACGGCATTTTCGTAGAAGATGCCGAGATTCCGGTAGGCGTGGATGTACATTTTGAGCGCTTTCAGCTCAAGACATGCTTTATCAGGCATGTAATGCAGTGTAATGGTTCCGAAGTCCGGCAAGTTAGTTTTTGGACAAATCGCTGTGTACTCGGGGATCTCAATCGTAATTTCATATCTCTTGTATTGATTCGGGAAGGTCTCGATTTCTGGGAGAGGAGCGTTGATCCCACTTCGCGCATGACGCTCGTTGTACCCAAGCTTCGTGCTCCGTATGCTCTTTTTCAACTCCTTACCCTTCACCCCGTACTCCTTTTAGGCTTGCTTCATCCATTCAGTCTGACCAATTTTTTCCAATTCGATATACAGAGACACCCAGGGGCATTTCATTTCAGGATAGACTTCACAAAGACCACCTTTACGGACCCCTCCACAGGGGCCATGCGCCATGAATTTTGGGCATTCAGCCTTGCTTGAATCGTCCGGAATCGCCGGGCGTTTATGGACCCCGCCGACATGGACCCCCGCATCATCTTCGCCCGGGATGAGAACGCGCAAGAGCATGGGAAGTAGTGTAAACGGAATGCAACGGATCGGCAATGTCTAAACGTGAATCATTAAGAACGTTCGGCGGCTCATTCGTGTGATTTTCTTGTCCTGGTCGTTTGGGGCAAATGGCCTACTCGCCGGCTGGATCTAGGTCTTTTCTTTTTGACACCTTGGGCCATCTTTGAAGTTGCTTTGATTTTCATGGCGTTATACTATCACTGTAGTATTCGTCATAAATTCAGAACTAAGGTAGATGTCACTACTAGAGCTGAGAAAAGGTTGATCAAAGATTGACAGTCTTTTTCCGGCTTTGTTAGGATGCCAAGACTCAATGGCTATTGCGTGGTGGTCTGAATTATCCAAGCCCTCAAGTTTTCTTCGATGCATGTCGGCAGTGTAAAAAATGATGAGCAGCGGTCGGCCGTTGCCAGTGATATATAAGGGAGGTGCCTGATGAGTCTTGATTATGTCAAGTTTTCCAATGGATTTGAGAAGTTTATGCCAAAGGAATATCGAGACATGGTGGAACATGGGCCTTTTGGGAAGAAGGTCACTGTTTCTCAGATGGGGAGTTTCAAGGAAGCGTTGGAAGAACACCCTATGTGTGCGGGTTGCGCGATGACGCTCTTCATAAGACTTGCCATCATTGCTTTCCCAAATCCCGAAGACACCATTACTGTGGGGACGGCCGGTTGCGGTCGTCTGGCCATCTCTCAGGCTGCGATTCCCTTTGTCTACGGCAATTATGGTGACCAAAATGGAGTCGCGAGCGGATTATCTCGTGGCCTTCGTCTTCGCTTTGGAGACAAGCCCAAGGATGTGGTCGTGATGGCTGGAGATGGTGGTACAGCGGACATCGGTTTTCAGCAGGTGCTCCATTCCTGGTTCCGCAAGGAACGGTTTACGACCATCATGTTGGACAACGAGGTGTATGGGAATACCGGTGGGCAGGAAAGTGGTATGACCAATCGAGGTGCCGTGCTGAAAATGGCTCCCCTCGGCAAGAAGTTCGAGAAGATGGATATGCTGCAGATGGCCAAGGTCGCGGGTTGTGCGTATGTGGCGACAGTCGTGCCGAATAATCCGCGCCGTGTCGAAAGCGTCATTAAGAAAGCGGTGTTGATCGCTCGCGAAGTCGGGTCAACGTATATTCAGGCGTATACCTCTTGCAATATTGAATACGCTATTCCGACCGACAAAGTCATGGAAGATGCAAAGACGGTCGAGAACGATCGATACCAGTTCACCGAGTATGTCAGCGAAGAGGCCAAACAGTATCTTGCCGAGCGCTATGGCTATAAGGAGTTCCTCCCCAAGCCAGCTGCCGCGATTCCCAACAAGGCCTAAGAGACCGAAGGAGATTGCATAATGGCAAAGCGCTTCAACATTCGAATGGCAGGTGTCGGCGGACAGGGCGTCGTAACCGGGTCGCACATCCTGAGCACGGCCGTGATCAATGCCGGAGGCGAAAGCACGATCGTACCGTTCTATGGGTCTGAGAAACGGATGGCGCCGGTCGAAAGTTATGTCCGTGTATCGGACGAGCCGATTTATGAGATTGGCGAAATCACATTTCCTCACATCATCATTATTTTTCACCCCCAGGTCATCACGCACGGCAAATCGTACACGATGCCGTTCTATTTTGGTTTAAAAGAAGATGGAATTGCCCTGATCAATAATGACGGGCCAATGAATCTTCACCGGGATCAGGCGGCTGAGCTGAAAGAACGACGAGCAAGGCTCTATTACTTCCCAGCAACGAAGATCTCATTGGAAGTCGCAGGTATGGACCTCGCTACCAACATGGCGCTGATGGGCTGTATCGGTGCGATTACAGGGCTGACGAGTATGGTGGGGTTGGATCAGGCCGTCAAGGACCGATTCCTCGGTAAAGGCTTTGTGGTATCTGGCGGTACTGCCGCGCTCGACAGTGTCGTTGAACGAAAGTTCAAGAAAAAGCAGGAGCTAATCGATAAGAATGTCGCCGTCATGCGGGCTGGATGGAACTATGCTGTCGATCACGGTTGGGCAGCGTCTGATGTCAAGCGTGAAGACGAGCCAGTGGCCACTGAGACGGCCACTGCCACTGCGTAGCCGAGCCACATAAGGAGTCTTTATGTACCTTGTAGCCAATGTCAATGTTGAAATATGTGCATCGAAGAGCTGTAAGCTCTGCACGCAGTACTGTCCAGAAGCCAACACAATTCAATACAGTGAGGAGATGGGCAAAGAACAAGGGTTCAAGTACGGGTCTGCCTATATCGCGGTAGACCGGTGTAAAGGTTGTGCCCTGTGTGTGTGGGTCTGTGACAGTCTGGCCAAGAATAATGCCATTAAAATGACCATGATCGATCAGTTGCCGAAGGCAGCGTTGACGGACAATATTACCTACGGAGACAAGAGCACCACTGCAGTGCTTGCGAGCCCTATGGTTGGGTAAGGAAGGGGAGTCAGGCGTGGCAATCACACAAGATACCAGAGAGCGAATCATCGTGCCGGGTCCAGCAGGGTTCCATCCGCCGTCTGCGGCCCAGTTAGGTGTAGCCTTGCCGGATCCAGGACAGGGGTTGTACTATGGCCTCCTTGAGCCAAACGAGGAAGTTGTCATTGAAGAGATGGCTCGAAAAATGCTGACGAGCCCGAATGCGACGATCTTTCCAGGTCCCCTGCTCTTGTGGGCGTGGAACGATCACGCGGTAGAAAAGGCGAAGGCCACGCTTGAAATTGCGGCCCAGATTCCTGAAGTGATGATCATCCCTATGCCGGATTATCGGCCGAAATACCCGAAAATTGATCCTGAAGAAGTGATCAACCCCAATCATCCGAATCTGACGATCTGGGGCAATAAGATCGAAGCCTGCATCTTTATCGGTGTCCATTGTCACTATGCGAATCTCACCCTGAAGATGATCAGGGCGGGAACCAATTGCTGCACCATGGCGGTCTGCGCGGAGCAAGGTCATGAGGATGCGATGTTGACGATTCGAGACTCCGATACGCTCAAGATCAAGCGTGTTGCCCAGATTTTCAAACGTGTCCGTGAGGAGCTAGGAATCAAGCTGCCGGAGAGCGGCGAAAATGTCCGTTTTACCGGCACGCAATCAAAGGTGCATGGCGGTAAGACTCACACTAATCCGATGGCGTTTGCTCCGACTCCTGGTGGAACGGGGAGCGCAGCGATGTTCGGTCATTCTGCCGAGCAGATGAAACGGGAAGGATAAGGCCGAGTGGCAATGCTCGAACTAGCCAAGAGGTGCAATTATGAGCGAGACTGAAGTGAAGACAAATCCGCAAGGCGATCCGATTACCAGCGTAGCGCCAGCGCCAAGTGCGTCGAAAAAAGATCCGCATGGCGAAGCGAAAAGACAGCGGGTGGTGACGCCTGAGTATATGTTTCATGAGGCGCCACGGACAAAGGAATTCATCACCGGCAGCGAGGCTGCAAAAGAAGCGATCCGGCGTTCGAATGTGGATTTGGCTATCGCGTATCCGATTACGCCGCAGAGCGAAACCATGCAGCTTGTCGGTGTGCTCTACGGTGAAGGTTATGTGAAAGAGTACTATCGCGGTGAGGAAGAAGTAGGTGTGATGGCGGCTATCGCTGGCGGCTCACGTGCGGGTGTTCGTTGCTACACTGCGACGGCCGGTCCCGGTACGTTGCGAGGTCTTGAAGGCATCGCCTCCTGGCCAGGACACCGTCTTCCGGTCGTTGCCATGTTTACCTGTCGTGTCGTCAATGCCCCATTGGCCATTCAACCGGACAACATTGAAGTGTCCTATCTGCTCAACTGCGGCATGATCGTGTTTCATGCTGAGAATCAGCAGGACATGTTTGACTTTACGATGACCGGTTTCACGATCAGCGAAATGAATGATGTCACGTTGCCCGTCGGGGTCTGCTGCGACGGTTTTTTCGTCACCCATGCTCGTGGGTATGTGCGCATGCAGGATCGTGGCATTAAGCTCCCACCGCGCGAAGCCTGGCGCGGGGCCGTTCCTGTGCTGGATGCGGAGAATCCTCCCGCGCGTCTCTCCCGCGACGCTCCGGTCCAGAAGTCAAACTTTATGGCGTACAACATTCACGCCGTCTGGCAACAGGAAGTCTGGGCAGCCGTTGAACGGGCGCGCAAATACATCGATCGGTATATGGGTGGATTGCTCACTGCGGAGAACGTCGATGATGCCGAAGTGATCATCATTGCCTCCGGCAGCGCTGCCGCGCAGTCGCGCGAAGCCGTTCGACTCTGTAAAGAAAAGGGCATGAAGGTCGGATTGATCAAGGTCCGCTCCCTCCGCCCGTTCCCGACCAAGGAACTTCGCCAGTTGTGCAGCAAGGCCAAGCTGATCGTGGTCCCGGAATTCAACTACGTCGGCTGGCTGGCCAAGGAAGTGGCGACTGCCATCTACGGTTTCTCCAACGCGAAGATCATCGGTGGCCCGCGCGTCTACGGTGGTCAGTCGATGCCGGTGGAGTTAATCGTGGACGAAGTTGAATCAGGTGTGAGCGGTAAGAAGTCTACGAACGTTGCGATGTCGCAGATTATGGGTGGCGTCAATCCTGACGAAGTCGCTCACTTCATGCGCAGCATCTAAAGCGAGACGATAGTCAAACAGGAAGGGCCTCTCAAACTGATGCTTGAGAGGCCCTTCCTGTTTCTGTCTATCCGGTCAATCTAGTCGTTATGATTTCGACGACTGGCTAGGCCAGCCAGACCGTTCGTTATCCCTGAATCTCGTCCTCGATCATCTCCTCGCTTTCCGGCATCCCATAGGCCACATATTTCGCATAGGACAGATAGATTCCTGCACTATCGGTCATGGCCTTCGAGCCGGAAGTCAGTCGAATGATCTTATCCGAACCGGGTGGCTCGACGTTTTGTAACATCGTGACATGTTCGTGCAGCAGTCGGATATAGCGCTCCACAGCCGACTCAACCTCTTTATAGGCCTTGAGGATATCATCCGTCATAGTTGTCCTCCGTAATAGACTGAGCATACACTAGGCCTATGCGCAGCCACAATGTCACCCTTTCGTCCCCGTTGTTGAGTGTGATTGAGAGTGTAGTCAAGCGCGAAGGGGTTTCACGAGAGCGTCTCTCAACTGCGGTTGTTGAGCTCTCAAGGCTCTTCACAATAGGGCGAAGTGCATTGAGCCACTCCTATCTTGAATCGCCCACCCTTGCCGCGGCGTATCTCAATTATTTTCTGCCGGTGAATCTGTCAAAGATTCAAGTGCTTCTTGATGAAATGCCCGTTGTACTGGCTGACGAACCATTCTCAGTGCTAGACCTTGGCTCTGGGCCAGGGACTGGAGCACTCGCGGTTCTCGACTGGTGGCATGGGCGAGGGAGCGTCTATGGGCTGTCAGTCGTGGCCGTGGACCGTTCGATGACGGCACTCCACCAAGCCGAAAGCCTCTGGAGCAAGTTTTGCGTTACAGCCGATCTGAGAGACATGAGCCTGCAAACTCGCAAGGCAGATGTAGCACGGACTGGGTGGACAAAAGAGGTTGAACCGAGGGCTCCATTCAATCTCATCATTCTTGCAAACTGCCTGAACGAGCTTCATGCGGATGCGATAGATCCGATCGCG
>JAOUHD010000008.1 GCA_029865345.1 Nitrospira sp. | reverse complement strand
CCAGGAAGAGCAAGGCTTTGAAGCAGGAATGGGTGAGAAAATGAAAGAGCGCGGCAGGCCAGGCTCCGACGCCGAGTGCCAGAAACATGTAGCCGATCTGGCTCATCGTCGAATAGGCGAGCACCCGCTTAATGTCCTCCTGCACCAAGGCGCTGGTCGCTGCAAGCAGCAACGTCACGAGGCCAAGCACCGCAATACCCTCTTGCACCATCGGTGCGAGCTCAAACAGATGATGCATGCGAGCAATGAGGTAGACACCTGCTGTCACCATCGTGGCCGCGTGGATCAGCGCACTGACTGGAGTGGGACCAGCCATTGCATCCGGTAACCATACTTGAAGCGGCAATTGCGCCGACTTTCCAACCGCTCCGATCAAGAAGAGCAGGGCCACGATCATGGCAACGTTCGAGCCCACTGGCCAGGCCCCCATCGCAAGACTTTGGACCTGTTGGATCGATAAGGTTTTGAATTGTGTGAAGAGGATGAAGAGCCCGATGGCCAACGCCGTATCTCCGATGCGAGTCACGATGAAGGCCTTCTGTGCGGCCGTGCCGTACTCGGGTTCGCGATACCAAAATCCGATTAACAGATAGCTGCAGAGTCCTACCCCTTCCCAGCCCAGATAGAGCAGCAGGAGATTGTCGGCCAACACCAGTGTCAGCATGGCGGCCACGAAGAGATTCATGTAGGCGAAAAACCTGGCGTAGCCATCATCGTGAGCCATGTACTCAGCGGAGTACAGATGGATCAAGAAACCGATGCCGGTGATCACCGCCACCATCAAGAGTGACAACGCATCCAGATACCAGGAAATGCCGACCGTCATTCCGGACGTGTCGATCCAATTCCATAACGTTTGCTGATAGAACTCGCGGGCGGGAAAGAGGCTAAAAAAGTCTATGGCAACAAGCGCGGTAGTCACGGCGGCTGTCCCAACCGATCCGCAACCAACCCATGCGATCTGCTGTCGACTCAACCGTCCGCCACACAGAGCCAACAGCAGAAAGCCTGCGAGCGGGAGAACAGGAATGAGCCACAGTAGACTAAGCATAGTGTTCAATGATGAATATGCAGTTCTAAGTTGTTATCCCTAACTCACAATGAATCACTCAATACGCACAAGTTGTGTCACCCTCTCATTTCACAGAATGCATCAGCGTCCAATGTCCGGAACCGATGCGACAGCTGCAGCACGATCCCCAGTGCCACAGACACTTCAGCTGCCGCCAAGGTGAGGATAAACAGGAACATGATCTCCCCATCGACTTGTCCCCAACGAGCCCCTCCGGCAATGAATGCCAGCGCGGCAGCATTCAACATGATTTCGAGCGATAGGAGCATGTACAGGATGTTTCGCCGACTCAATAAGCCGATCAATCCGAGAGCAAACAATATGATGGCCAATACCAGTGCAGGCGTACTCAGCATGAACGGGCCTCACTCGATAGACGGCGCCCTAAGTGATAGGCGCCGATCAACCCAGGCAACAACAGCATGGACGCCAATTCCACCCCAATGATGTAGGGTCCGTAGAGGGCGATAGAGATCGCTTTCTGCCTAGGTTCTGCGACTGCCATCGTGGGATGGTCCCCGGAAGCAATGAGATATCCCACTTCTCCCAGAAGCACCAGGGCCAGGATACTAGGCCCTATCCATGCACTGAGCGAGAACCACGTCCGTTCCTGTTCAACCGCGAGTGGCCCTAGGAGCATCACGACAAAGATGAAGAGCACCATAATGGCGCCGCCGTAAATAATGATTTCAAGCGCGGCGGCAAACTGTGCACCGAGTAAATAGAAAATCAGTGACAACGCGATCAGTGCGACGACCAGATAGAGTAGCGCATGGACGGCATGCACATGTGTGATGACGCGTAGTGTCGCCAAGATAGTCACCGCGGCAGCGATATAAAAGAGGGTCTCCATAATCCTTCTCTCAGTGCTGAGTCCTGAGTTGTGAATATCAGGACTCGTCTACGTGCTACTCAGCACGTCCTTACGGCATCAAACTCTTCACATCTACCGGTGGAAGTTCGTGTTCACCTTGTCCCTTGTCTTTGTCCCGAGTCCTTACGCCGGCCATTCGATAAAAATTATAGTCGTGATACTTGCCGGTCCCGCTGATCAGGAGGTCTTCTTTCTCATAGACCAGATTCCGGCGCGCATATTCACTCTGTTCGAAATCCGGAATCAGCTGGATCGCATTGGTCGGACAGGCTTCCTCGCACATGCCACAGTAAATGCAGCGCGAAAAGTTGATTCGGAAGAACTCCGGATAACGGCGCTCGTGAGCCTCTGGATTGTCCGCAGCCTGAAGCGAAATGCAATCGACAGGACAGGCTGCAGAGCAGAGGTAACAAGCCACGCACCGTTCTTCTCCGTCTGGATCTCTGGTGAGGACGATGCGTCCACGCCAACGTGGTGGCAAATAGGGTTGCTCTTCCGGATACTGAACCGTAACCGGCTTCGTGAAGGTCCGTTTAAAGACAATCCATAACCCCACGACGAGATTCCGGGCGTATATCCACGTGTTCATCATACGTACAGCCGTTCTACAGGGATGATTCCCCTTTGCATCACATCTGATCCAAGCTCACTGCCGCATCGTGAATCCCTGCTATCCTGCTCTCCACAACACCACCCCGCCCGTCACCAACAGATTGATCAACGCGAGTGGCATCACGACCTTCCAACCGAATGACAGGAGCTGATCAAAACGGTATCGAGGCCAGGCCGCGCGAATCAGGATGATCAAGGCGATGAAGCCGAACATCTTCAAGCCAAACCACACCACCGGCGGCAGCCAGGGTCCGTGCCACCCACCGAAGAAAAGAATGACGGTCATTGCTGATAGGAGGAGGATGCTCAGGTATTCGCCGACAAAGAACATCCCAAATTTCATCCCACTGTACTCGGAGTGGTAGCCGGCAACGAGTTCTGCTTCCGCCTCAGGCATATCGAACGGGGTGCGGTGCGCTTCAGCCAGTCCCGCCATGAAAAACCCAAGAAACCCCAAGAACTGAGGGATCACAAACCATTGATGCTGTTGCGCGTTCACGATATCGCTCAGGTTGAACGAGCCTGCCAAAATTACAGCTCCCATCAGCGAGATCCCCATGAAGACTTCGTAGCTCAACAATTGCGCGATCGCCCGAAGGCTTCCGAGAAACGCGAATTTGTTGTTGGAAGCCCATCCTCCAATGATGACACTGTAGGCGGCAAGGCTCGACATGGCCAAAAAGAAGAGGATGCCCACATTGAGATCGGCAACCACGAAGTTGGGTGCGATCGGTATAACCACAAACGACATGAGTGCAGTGATCACGACGATGGCCGGCGTAATGACGAACACTGCCTTATCAGCGAAGGGCGGGATCCAGTCTTCTTTCGTAAAGATCTTGATCATATCCGCCAGTGATTGCAGGCACCCGCCTGGCCCCAGTCGGTTGGGGCCGTATCGTTCTTGCCACACTCCGAGCAGTCGACGTTCGACCCAGATCAGCATCCCGGCCAAGGTCAGGCAGCTGCCAAGAATGACGGCGATGGTGAGTGCGGTGTGGCTCCAATCGATCATGCAGCCCTCCGCGTTTGTTCCGTTTGGATTGCCTTCAACAGATCAACCCAAGTCGGCACTCTGACGCCAAATACCTCAGGCACAAGGGAGAGACCTGCCGTCCCCACAGGTATAGAAGGATTGAGGTGCACAACAAGGCGGTACGTCGTCCCCTGCAACACCAGATCAATAGTGCTCTGGTCCTCAAGGGTCAACCGCGCTCCATCTGATGGATGCAAGGACAGGAACGGCTTGCCAATCCGTTGGGCAATCGCCGGAGATTGGTTGCTGAGTTCGTCGCTTCCAAACACGGTGGATAGAGGAAGCAGCAACCATTGATGTGCGGTTGGCTGAAACGCACGTGGAATGGTGGTGAACCAACCGGCTGCCTTCGTGGCAACTGGTTCGATGAGCCGGACTCCCGGCATTTCATCGCGCAATGGCCCACCGACTTCGTCTTGATACGTATTCACAGCCTGGATAGAATTCCAGCCAGGAGCCCAGAATTGGGAAATCAGCGGTGAAGGAAGTGGTCCTCGATATCCTTCCATTGTAAATCCAAGCGGCGAATCATGATCAACGGGAGGAGGCGGTTCGTGCATGGTCAGATGAGAGATCAGTGACGTACGCCCACTGCATCGCTCAGACTGCCTGGGAGCTTTTTGACCCATCAAACGAAAACTCGCTGACGGTGCGACCTCTCCAATGCGTGCCAGCTCAGGAGCCGCTATCGCCGTTGCGGAGACCGCATCGTCGAAGTTGCGCCAGGTCGCCACTCCGGATTCACTCCCACCCTCCTGTGAAGTTGCACGGCCAAGATCACTCAGCCACCGCCAGCTCTCTTTGACGTCACCGTCCGAGACAAACACTTGGTAGAACCGTTGGGCTCGGCCTTCTTGATTGACAAATGTCCCATCGGATTCTGGACCTGTGGCAGCCGGAAGCAGCACATCGGCCTGCGCCGTCGTGCGATTCTCAACCGAATCGATGACAACAACCGTTTGCGCTGCCTCAAAGAAGGCATCGACGTTTGCCTGATCCGCGCGCCGATATAAGTCGTTCTCTACCACAATCACGGTATCGGCCTTTCCCTGACGAATCGTATCGAATGCGTCATTCAAGCTTCCGCCTCCGAGCAAGGCGAGGCCGGCGCTATTGCACTCTGGAAGTACAAAGCTGAGTCGTGGCTGCTTCCCTTGTTGATGCAGAGCCCAGGCTACATTGGCTGCTGCCTCGATCGTTGCCTGGGAGCCGCTTTCCGTTCCGGCAATGATCAGTGGGCGTTGGGCATGGGTCAGGGCCTCAGCAATTCGCTGTGTGAGATCCTTGACCTCCGGACTAATATCCGGAACGGAGGGTGCCCCTTGACCGATTGATCCAGCCACAGCAAATCCCAACCTGGCAATATCATCCGGCGCGGCGAAGTAGGTGTCAGTGGCATACTCATGAAACCACGTACGCTGATACCCGGTGAGGAACAGAGGGCCTCGTCGATTTTGCACCGCATTGCGCACAGCCGCCTCATCCCATCGAGGAATCTTCAATTCATCGACCTGTTCCATCGGCTGTTGCCGAATTGACTGGAGAAGAGCCAGCGTCAAGCGTGGCGCCTCGTTCAAGAGATCCGCTCCAAGAACGAAGACGGCATCTGACTGTTCGGCATCGTGAATAGACGCCGACGGCACCGGTCCAGTTTGAAGTACCTTGAGTATTGTGGAGAGAAGTTGGCCTTTCTGCTGATCGATCCCCTGATAAAAGTTCTGCGGGCCGACCAGAGATTGAAGGGCCACATTGGCCTCGAGCGACGCGCGAGGCGACCCAATGCCCACAATCCCACGAGCCTGTCGTAGACAGTCCGCTGCAAACTCGAGGGGCTGCGGTACTCCTTCCGTCGTTCTCGACTGGGATTGGTGACGTTCCTGCCTCACCATGGCCCGCTTGATGCGATGCGGACTATTGACATACTCATACCCAAACCGTCCTCGATCGCACAAAAAGTAGCCGTTCACCTGACTGTTAAACCGATTGGTGATCCGACGCAGAGTCCCAGATCGTTCAGCGGCGGTGGTATTGCAGCCAAGGCTGCAATGTGGGCAGATCGATTGGGCTGCTTGCAGATCCCATTTCCTCGTGTAGTGGTGAAAGAAAGTTTTGTCGGTGAAGACTCCGGTCGGACAGACCTCCACCAGATTTCCACTGAATTCGTTCTCCAGCGTGCCATCCTGCTCCCGGCCGAAGTAGACGGCGTCATGCGAGCCAAACACGTTGAGGTCACGCCCACCCGCATAGTCTCGGTAGTATCGTACGCAGCGGTAACATTGAATACACCGATTCATCTCATGCCGAATGAATGGGCCGAGAGCCTGATTGCGATGGGTTCGTTTTTGATAGCGGTAGCGCCGGTAGACATGCCCGGTCATGACCGTCATGTCTTGTAAATGGCACTCCCCTCCTTCGTCACAGACTGGGCAGTCGTGTGGATGGTTCACCATCAGCCACTCAATGACTGATGCGCGAAAGGCCTTGGCCTCTGGATCATCGATCGAGATCCGAGTGCCATTCGTTGCTGGTGTCATGCAGGACATCACCAGTCGACCAGACTGATCTCGATCGTCTTTGAACTGTTTGACCGCGCACTGGCGGCAGGCTCCGACCGACCCCATCGCTGGATGCCAGCAGAAATAGGGCACGTTCAGCCCATGCCCCAGACAGGCAGCCAGCACATTCTGCCGTTCATCCACGGTATACGATTTGTTATCGACAATGATGATCGCCATATAATTAGACCAAGACTTTCAGCCGCGCCGGCTTGTTACTCCAAGGACATCGCCCTAAACTGATATGTTGTTCAAAGTCATCGCGAAAATATTTTAGGGCCGACTGCAACGGCGCCATGGCCCCTGGTGCAAGACCACAGAAGGTATGCCCGGGAGCAAGCCACTTGGTATGCATCTCAAGCAGCGACAGATCGTCCTTGGTCGCACGCCCCTCCTCGAAGGACATTAAAAGTTTCGCAACCCACGGCAGCCCTTCCCGACAAGGCGTACACCAGCCACAGGACTCACGGGCAAAAAACTTTTCGAGATTCAGCACAAACCCAACCGGACAGGTATGATCGTCTAATACGATCATCGTGGCAGTACCCAGACGACCGACCTCGGGCGGGATCGAAGAGAAATCTAAAGGGAGATCCAAGTGTTCTTCGGTCATAAATGCCGTGGAGATACCGCCTGGCAACAAGCCCCGAAAGCGAATACCATCAGCCATCCCTCCGGCATATCGCTCCAAAACCTCACGCGCAGTGGTACCGAGCGGCAATTCCCACCATCCAGGATTGGCGACACGACCACTGATACCGTAGATCTTCGTGCCACCGTCTTGAGTCCGACTCAATCGGTGATACCAGTCAGATCCTTTATTGACGATATGTGGGATGTTGTAGAGGGTCTCGACGTTCTGCACGACCGTCGGTTTCCCCCATAAGCCGACCGTCTGCGGAAAGGGAGGCTTTGCGCGGGGCACTGCTCGCTTGCCTTCCAGTGCATTAATCAACGCGGTTTCTTCACCACAAATATACCGGCCGGCACTGGCATGTAGGTGGAGGTCAAAGCGAAATTTCGTTCCAGGAAGAGGCTTACCCAAATACCCAGCCGCATAGGCCTCGGCAATCGCCTCGGTCAGCCGTTGGGCCGACAGATGGTATTCCCCACGCAGAAAGATGTAGCCAACCTCTGCATCAATGGCATAACCAGCAAGGATCATCCCTTCGACCAGGCCATGAGAATCACCCTCCATCAGCACTCGATCCTTAAATGTGCCCGGTTCCATTTCATCGCCATTGGCGACGATATACTTGGGTTTTGGCGCGTCGGCACCCATCGGCACGAAGCTCCACTTCGTGCCGGTCAGAAACCCACCCCCGCCCCTGCCGCGCAATCCGGCATCGGTCACCAGGCGCTGTAGGTCCTTGGGGGCCAGCCCACTGGAGAGCCGTTGCAAGCAGCGATACCCACCTGTTTTGACGTATTCACGCAATGTGCGCGTCGTACCATCCGAATGAATATGTTGAGTCAGTGGTCGTTCCATGTTACGTCGATGACGGATATTTTTGACTATTTGTATTTCTCCACGATCTGTTCAATCTTTTCGGGCGTGACGTTGCCATATACATCCTGATCGATCATCAGGGCCGGTGCCCGTTCGCATTGCCCTAAGCAGGCGATCGGCAAGACAGTGAGACGTCCGTCTGGTGATGTCTGTCCGAGATCCGCTTGATAGAGTGTTTTGATCTGCTCCTGAACTTGTTCACACCCCTTGATCCAACAACTGATACTGTCGCACACGAAGGCAACATGCCGACCGACGGGTTTTCGAAAGACAAGGTTGTAGAACGTGGCAACGCTATCCACATCCTCGACCGTGATCTCAAGAAATTTGGCAATCTCGAGGAGCGTGTCATCCGAGATCCAGCCACGTCGTCGTTGGATGGTCAGCAGGGCATCGATGGTAGCCCCCCGTTTGTCAGGGTAATGCTCCACTGCGTCTTCTAGTTCTCGTCGTTCAGTATCTGACAGCATACGTGCTGAGTCCTGCGTGCTCAGTTATGAGTTCTGAAACTCGTTGGCTTCTTGCTCAGCACCTAGCACTGAGCACTGTTCTTCAGCGATCAACATCGGATAACACATAGTCCACGCTTCCAAGGACAGCTAAGAGATCTGATAACAACTCGCCACGTGCCATCAGCGGCACCATCTGAATGTGTGCAAACGAGGGGGTGCGGATCCTCGTCCGGTACGAGAGCTGCGACCCATCACTCGTCAAGTAATAACTGGTCTGGCCTTTCGACGATTCGGTGGGAACTTCCGCTTCACCGGGAGGAAGCACCGGGCCCCAACTCACTCCGACGAAATGATTGATGAGCGTTTCGATGTCATGCATCGTGTGTGTTTTCAGCGGAGGAGTCGCAAGAGCATCGAGTGACGTATAGGGACCGGATGGCATGGAATCGAGACATTGGCGAATAATCCGCAGCGACTGACGCAACTCCAAGACATGCACCAGCGCTCGGTCATAACAATCGCCGTTTGAAGCAACCGGGACTTCAAAGTCGAACTGCTCATAGCCGGAGTACGGACGGACCTTGCGCAAATCCCACGGCAAGCCGCAGGCACGCAGCATCGGACCAGTGGCACCCCACGCGATGGCGTCATCGAGAGACAGGACCCCGATCCCGACGGTCCGCTGCTTGAGAATCGGATTGTCCATCACCAGTCGCTCATAATCATCGAGTCGGCTGGGAAACCAATCGATGAACTGGCGAACCAGCTTGTCCCATCCAATCGGAAGATCTCGTGCCACTCCACCGATCCGGAGCCAATTCGGATGCATACGGCCACCACAAATGGCTTCGGTGATTGAGAGGATGCGTTCTCGATCGTTGAACATGTAAAAGACTGGTGACAAGGCACCAATGTCGCCCGCAAAGGTCCCGTACCAAACGAGATGACTGGCGATTCGATAGAACTCAGACATCATGACTCGGATCGCTTGTGCACGCGGTGGCACCGTAATCCCCGCCAATCGCTCGACGGAGAGACAGTACGGCATTTCGTTCAGCACGCCCTGGAGGTAGTCCACACGATCGGTGTAGGGAATGAACGAATGCCAGGTTTGCCGCTCGGCGATCTTTTCCTGGGAACGATGATGGAAACCGATATCCGGGACGATTTCGATGATTTCCTCGCCCGCGAGCTGCGCCACGAGTCGAAGCACCCCGTGCGTACCAGTATGGGCTGGACCAAGGTTGATGAACATATAGTCGAAATCTGAATCCTGATCTTGGTGGGTGCGGGCTAACCCCCAATCTTCGGGCTTAAATTGCAGCGCGTCCTGTGCCATGACCAGCTTCTCCGGCGGCATTTGGAACTGCCCGACTTCTGTCGCACGCGAGGGATGATCCTTTCGAAGCGGATACCCCTCCCACCACGAAGGCATGAGAAGGCGGCGGAGAAAGGGGTGTCCGTCGAAACGAATCCCGAACATGTCGAAAATTTCTCGTTCATACCAATCGGCGTTTGGCCACAGATCGATGCTCGACGGCAGAGAAAGTGCCTCACCATCCAGCGCCACCTTGATGCGGAGTGATTGGTTCCGATCAAAGGAAAAGAGATGATAAAATACGGTAAAGGTTCCGATCGGTAATCCGTCATGATGGCGACGAAGCCGTTCGTCGGTCGCACTCAGGTCAAACAGCATGGGAAACGGACGAGGAAGATCAGATTTGATATAGCGGAGGATTTCATGAAGTCGATGTTTCTCAACCCAGATGGTTGGAATCTCATCCTTGGTGGATTGCACAGCGGTTATATATCCGTCAGAGCCAAAGCGGGCTATCAACTCCACCACGAGTCCAGTCTGTTCTCCGATTGGGATATCTCGGGTGGCCGAAAGTCGTGAAGTCATGACTTGCCTTTCGGTCGACCGTCCGGCTGTCCTGCAAAATGGGGCGAGAGAAGGTCGGTCCGTGGAAGCACATCGATACCGGGATATTCACGTTGACTCATCCGCTCGGCTCGTTTGGCATCACGCAGCGAAGGCATAATGGGTCTCTGAACCTCCTGTGGACCAAAATGCCAGCTCAAGGGACGGCGTTCTGACCCAACCAGGTTCTGGAGGAGCAGCAAACATTCCATAAAGGCATGGGGAGGCGGTGGGCATCCTGGCATATACACATCCACGGGAATGAATTTATCGACGCCTTGCACGACAGAATAGGCGTCGAACATTCCGCCAGAGTTTGAGCAGGACCCCATCGAAATGACCCAACGCGGCTCCAGCATCTGTTCGTAGAGTTGCTTGATGACAGGCGCCACTTTCAGAAATACTGTCCCTGATACGACCAACACGTCGGCCTGCCGTGGTGAACCACGGACAACTTCTGCGCCAAATCGAGAGACGTCATAGACACTGGTCAAACTGGTCGCCATTTCGACGAAACAGCACGACAAACCGAAGTTCAACGGCCAGAGTGAATTCTTTCGTCCCCATGCTAAGAGGTCTTGTAGCGTCGCAAAGAGGACCGAGTCTCCAACGACAGAGGTCAACGAACCATCGCCACCATCGGTGATCCGTACCCCCTCCAGTCGTCCGTTACGCCACTCGGTCATCGTAGAGCTCCTTTGACTCCTGCATGGTTGGGTTCTGGCGGTGACGGACTCGTGGGCGTTGAGACTGTGCATGCCAGTCGAGCGCTCCGGTGAGCCACAAATACGCCAGGGATGCCAACAGAATGGCCACAAAGATCGTCACTTCAATAAAGCCAAGCCAGCCTGTCTCGGGCACCGCGACGGCCCAGGCATAGAGGTATGCCGCTTCCACATCGAAAATAACGAAGAACATGGCGATCAAATAATATTGCACCGGTGGGCGGACTTGAGCGTTGCCAGTTGGCCGAATCCCACATTCATAGGGAACGCCGGTTGCGCTTTCAGATTGACGCTCAGGCTTTTTCCAGTGACGCTCGCCAAGCAAAGGTGGAAGTCCCAGCATGACGGCAATCACCACGCCGACACACAAGCCATAGATACAGATCTGCCAAATCGCGTCATCTACCATAAGAGTAACTAACCATCTGCAATAACTAACTATCGGCACTAACTAGCCATTTATTGAGGGCAATGAGGGTCTTCCCAACTCTTGGATATCATGCTGAGTGGAGACTGGCTCCGTAAAGTCACAATTTTACAATTACTTACGTGGGAGAACGGCTGCGAGCGGTAGGGTGAGAGAATAATTATAAGGAGACTACTTGAGTGGGTGCGCGACGATTTCTGTAGGTTAGCCACTGAGGCTGTTGAACAGATGATCCTATGCGTGGCATCCCATCCGTATTTGCGTGTTTTCGATCCTTCACACACCTCCCTTGGGGTCTTGAACCAGCTGATGAAGGAACTGCCGTTCCTCTGCTTCAGTCTCTACTTCGCCGTTCAGACGTGCGGTTAGCAATCGGTCGAGGATTTTCTTGAACTGCGGGCCTGGTTTCAACCCCATGGCTTTCAGGTCAGTGCCCGTCAGAATTGGCTTCACATGCTGATAGGTCGTGAGGAACGCTGAAACCTGGCGCTTGACTGTTTCCCCTTTGCTCTTTGCCATGAGGATCAAGAGTGTTTCATCGGCTAGTCCCGATAAGAGGTGGGACACGTCGGCTGGTGTGAGCGGTCGTTTCGACGCGAGTCGACGGATCATGTTGTGACAGCCCACGCGGGCCATTTTCAGTCTAGTGGCTTCCTGCTCGGATAAGGGAAAGCGCTTGAGTAGGTCCTTTACAGCACGCTCGGGCAACACCTCGAGCAGTGCCATCATGTAGACCACCCAGACGTCCATCTCTCGATCTAAGTAGAGGAGACGGTACCAATTGACGGCTTCTTCCAGCGCGGTCAACAGTTGGTCCAGCCGGCTGGACCAACTCAGCTTCGGATGGATGAACTTCAAAAGATTGAGCTCCGCCAATCGTTTGATCGCCAGTTTCGATTCCCGCTCGCAGAACAGTAGTTTCAGTTCTTCCAGCAGACGGTGGCCGGATAATCGGTGAAACAGGTTCATCTTGACGGCGCCAGCGATCAACGCCGCCGTGTCCTTACCCAAATGAAATCCGAACCGGGATTCAAATCGGATCGCCCGAAACACGCGGGTCGGATCTTCAACGAAACTCAGCCCGTGCAAGACTCGGATCACCTTGTCATTCAAATCCCGTTGCCCGCCGTAGAAGTCCAGCACATCGCCAAATCCCTTCCCGTTCAAACGAACGGCCAAGGCATTCATCGTGAAGTCACGTCGATACAAGTCTTTCTTGATGGAACCCTGTTCAACCGTCGGCAAGGCCGTGGGGTACTCGTAATATTCCGTGCGTGCCGTGGCGACGTCCAGCTTGAAACCATCTGGCAACATCAGAATTGCCGTGCCGAATCGCTCATGCACCGTGACCTTCGCCTGCAGCATGTCACCAAGCTTTCGCGCGAAGGCGATGCCATCGCCTTCGACCACGAGATCCAAATCCAGATTCTTGATGCCCAGTAACAGGTCTCGTACGCAGCCGCCCACGACAAAGAGCGAAACCTCGCAGCGATCAGCTAAGTGACCCGCGTCTTCCAGCAAGGTCACCAGGCGATGTGGCAAGCGGCTCTGTACGAGTCCCTTCACGTTGCGGCGCGGCCCTCCGATCTCAACGTGAGCTTCGCCTGGACGCATCGTCCGCAGTCGGGCAGCCTTCAATACATCGTCGTGTAGGGTCCGCAGCAGATCCGTCCTCGTAATGACGCCGACGATCTTCGCATCTGTGATAATCGGCACAAAGCGCTGGTTTCGCTCGATCATGGCCGTTTCGATCTCATGAAATGGTGTGTCTGGCTGCGCGCGATAGGCGTCGGTCTGCATGATGTCACGTACAGCCATCTTGCCCAGCCGATGAAACAAGGCTTTCTGAATCGACTCCCGGCTGACGATCCCGATGTATCGATCTTTTTCATCCAAGATTGGAAACACATTCAGCCCATAGGCCGTCATCCGCTGTCCTGCTTCGGTCACGCTGGTCTCGACCTCGATCGCTTTGACCGGGGTAGTCATAACATCCTGAGCCAGCAGAGTCGGGCGATACTGTGTGGTCAGCAGCTGAACGACCTTCTCCTTGACTGCCGCAAGGGTTTGCCCTTTGACCGTGGCGGCTGCAGCCACGGCATGGCCTCCTCCTCCAAATTCCCGTGCGATCCAGCTGACGTCGATCTCAGGCCTGCGGCTTCTTCCGATCACTTCCACTCGGTCTGCCATCATCACTGCCACGACAACGGCATCGACACCCTGTAATTCGGCGAGTCTATGCACAACGCCGGCTGCCTCTCCGCGGCAGCGGTCGATCGTGCTCGTGGCCACCAGGACCTTGCGGCCTTCCAGGTAATACACGTCGCTGTGCTCTAAAAAGTCGTTCAGCAGCGCGACGGCATCTGCATCGAGGGGACGGAGCAACGTATCCGCCACCAGATTCAGGTCCGCGCCGGCTGCGGCGAGAAACGCGCCGGCCTCAAAATCACGGCTGGTCGTAGAGGCGAAAACGAACGATCCGGTCTCTTCATAGAGGCCCAGGGCCATCACGGTCGCCTCAAACGGCGTCACAGGAATGTGACGCCGCCGAAGTTGTTCTATGAGAAGCGTCGTCGTGGCCCCGACCGATTCAATTACAGACTGTTTCGAACGGCCGGCGAGAGATGAGTCTGGTTCGGGGTGGTGATCGAACACCACAACTTCGACCGTCGGATTCTCGATGCACGATTTGAGCGTTCCGATCCGGTCGGGCTCTTGGGTATCGACAAGCACGAGCCTAGTGATTTGAGAGAGCTCGATGTCCTTGAGTTTGCTGATATCGAGGTCGTGTACGGCGAGAAAGTTACGGACGGCCTCCTGGCCTCCAGCCGGCAGAACCAGCTTTGCCGCTGGGAAGAGCTTGTGCGCGGCAACCATCGAAGCAAGGCCATCGAAGTCCGCATTGCTATGCGTGGCGATGACATCCATACACGCATTCTAGCAGGGTCTTTCATATGGCGAAATGACTAGAAGGATAATGGCTCGCGTGAAGAACGAAACGGCTCTCGCGCTTTGGTTGGATACGCTGAGATCCGCACCAGGCGGGAGGGAAGAAGTTCTGATCGATCAATCGCGTCCTCGGCCGGAACGGTCAGATCGCTCGGGGCGATCCCTACTGTCAGGACGGTCAGGACGTTCAACTCGATCCACTTTATCTGGACGGTCGATTCGGTCTGATCGGTCTCGGCTACCGGATTGTTCATGTCGGTCAGATCGGTCTCTGTCGGAATCGTTGCGACTCCCCTTCCCGCCACGATCGCTGCGTTCTCCCCGATCGCGATCATCTCCGGAGCCGCTGTGATCATCACGAAAGAGCCGATTGCTCCGTTCCCCCTTGCTGACCTTGTCGCGAAGTGTTTGAAGGCTGGCACGGCCTTCTTCAAAGTCGGATCCTCGTCGTTTCACTTCTCGACCGAGGTCCAAGAGTTCAGATGAGCGATATCCTTGTTTAATCCCCTCACCGACCAAGACTGTTCCGTCTTTCGATGGAATTCTGCCCTCTTTCATCACCGCCAGACTTTTTGCGCCGGCTGCGAGCTCTTCCTGAGTCGCCTTATGGCGGCCTTCTTGCGACAATCGACTCAGCTCCCGCACCTCATCGACCGTGGCTCCCCGCGCGAACGCTTCCGCCATTGTTTCCAGCGCGCGCTGCCGACTTCCCTCTGCCATTCCACGGCCTTTTGCTTCTTCCAATACTTCGTGGGCAGACTCAAGCCGGGATGTCATCTGTCGCAGCACCGGATCGATCCGTTTCGGCTCAATCCCCTTTGCCAGTCCCTCTTTCACTTTATTGGCCAAGAGTTCGACGGGCAGGCCTCTCTCACCAGCCTTGTTTACTTGTTCCAACAACGGATTGATGTCTTCGGGAGAATGGCCCTGGGCAGTACGCAGTCGATTAATTTCCTCTCGATCTTGAGGCGAGAGAGACTCGGCCCATGCTGGGCCTGCAGATAAAGCGAACACCAGGCTCACCACAATGTTTCGCATGGCAGTTCCGTTGCTCATCGCTTTACCTTACAACCACCACTCCGTTAGTTTGCCCGAACCCATCTGTGACAAAATCGTCGGCCTGTGGAGGTGTCACCCATCGAACTCCGTCTATTACGTACATGAAGGGATACTCCCCTTCCTCCAACGGTACAACCACTGACCACAGAGTCCCATCCATGATCTTCATGGGCGTCGCCCTCTTTGCCCAGCCATTGAAGGACCCTACCAGAAAGACGTTCTTGGCCCCCGGTGCCAACACAGTGAACCTGACGCCGCCAGGTGTGGTTTTTGGTGGTTCCGGCGTCACCGTCTTGGTACAGCTCCATGTTCCACTCAACGCCATGGTGATGCTCAGCAGAATGATTACATGAAACAAACCGTGGCATCCCTGTCCTCTTCGCATGGGCGAAAGAGTAATCGAGGATCACCTGAGTTGCAAGAGATCGACGTTGCATTCTAGATGGCCACATCAAGCACCGCATTCTGCGCGCCGAATCCATCGGTGGCTTCTTCAGCCGCAAGCGGATCGGCAATCCACTGTTTCCCGTCAATAACGAACATGTATTGATACCGACCGGGCTTGAGTGGGATTGTTGCCGTCCACACCCCGCCATCAGAGCGCTCCAGTTTGGTCTGGGCCGGATCCCACCCGTTGAAGTCTCCTGCAACAGAGACCGATTGTGCTCCTGGTTGCAGCAGGACCAGCCGGACAAACACCGTCGGCTGCTGTGTCGTACCGGCGGCAATCGTCTGAGCCGGGACAGTTGCAACCGGCACCTCCACGACTCGCTCCGGCTTCAATGAGAAGAGTCCTCCCACCGCAACGATGACGACACAAGCCGCTGCAACTGCGCCAGCGAGATTCCACTCCAGGGTCCGTGGTGCAGTCACCGTCGCATAGAACTGTCCCCACCAACTGAGGGATGGTGGAGTGATTTTGGCCTTCAACTCAGTGAAGAACCTGGCCGAGGGAGTCATCCGCGGCAATTGCGCCGCCTCTGTAACTACCATCTCAAGATTGAGCCACTGTCGGCGCAGTATCGGGTCGGAATCGACCGCTTCCAGAAAGGCAACCCGCTCCTCAGGGCTTAAATCGTGGTCAAGGAACCGTTGAACCAACAGATCGTATTCATTCATTGCATCACCGTCGTGAGGATCCGTTCCTAGCGAGTCGGGTTCAATGCCGCAAGTTCACGACTGAGGCGGAGTCGCCCTTTATATACCCGCATCTTTAACGTGTCACTGTTCACACCTAGAATCTCCTCCATCTCTTCGTAACTCATTCCTTCAACGTGTTTCAGCACGAATGCTTCACGATAGAGAGGCGGCAACCTCTGGATCGCCTGTTCCAATTCCAGTGCAACCTGTTGTTGAGAGAGCAGGCGCTCAGGAGTCTGCTCCTCAGCTACATGGATATCGAGCACCTCGTCGATGTCGACATCCTGTTGGCCCATCCCTGGCCGCTTGGCCCGCAACCAGTCTTTGCACTTATTCGAGGCGATTCTGTACAACCAGGTCGAAAACTTGGAGTCCGCACGAAACGTTGGCAACGCCTTGAAGGCCGTGAGGAACGCTTCCTGTGCCAAATCTTCGGCCTCCGCACGATTCCCAACCATCCGATAGGCTAGGTTGACGATCGTGGGCGCGTGCCGGTCGATCAGTTGTCCGAAGGCCTCATGGTCCTGCTTGAGGCTTCTGGCAACCAGTTGTGCATCATCTGATCCCGCATGCTGATCCAGTGGCATGCACCGACTCCAGTTAGTGTAGTCCGATGCCACAGGACCGTCTGCCTTTGCCTAGATGTTTCATTAGACGCAGGGACCTGAGGAGCGTAAACAACCTCAAGAGAGGGAAGAGTTGGCTAGAACCGGTAGCTAGTCCCGATTGAGAGGACATAGTCTGGTGCGCCATTCGACAGACCAACTGCCACGCCTCCATTAAATCGCCAGGCAGCTGACGCCTTATAATTCAGGGCGAAGAAGAAATCTCGGATATTCACAAGACCGGGAACCAGTGCACGATACTCTTCGAAGTAGACGCTTCCCAAGAGATTCTTCGTGAAGTAGTACCCAGCTCCGACATCATACCAATATTGATTCTGGAGCTCGACACCGTCAGGATTCCCAATGAAGTTATAACCGCCGTCGAGAAATGCCAGCCATTTGTCCCCAATGAGTTTGGACATCTCGATCCCATACCCATGATCAAGGGCGCCGGTTCCCAACCCCTTTCCCTCACTAGCAGTGGGAAGCTTTAATCGTCCAGTGATCGCAATCAGTGGAACATAGTCACGTTCTTCCACGAGATAGTAACGCCCCCTGAGAATGATATCGCCGAGACCCGAATTGGTCACCTTTTGCGCCGTCTGTCCGGCAACCCCTTGACCGGCATTGAGGAGTGCAAGGCACTCTGGCTTGTCGGTATCGATTTCCGTGCCACCTTTCTTGAGGCATCGTCCAGGCAGGGTCTGAATCGGTTGACCACCAACCAAGGTCGCCGTGCCATTACTGGTCACAGACACAAACGGAATGACCAATGACACATCGCCGTCTCGAAAGTATCGGCGTAGGGAGAAGGGCACATAGACGAAGTCACTTGTGGTATTGGTGCCAAAATTTCCGCTGCTGTAACTGGGAGTCATTCCAATCTGCCAGTTTCGTTCGGATGCGGGCTGCGGTCGTTTGTCGGTAAGATCTGCTGCGATCGCGCTCTCTCCCCACAGTCCAAGAACCAGTCCGATTGCCATTACCGATACTATCCACCGCTGCATCATCGTTGACCATACCCCTTCTCGACTTGAACACCCGCTATCGCTTACCCATGAATGCATTTCGTGAATTTAGCCTTAGGCTGTTCAGAGTGCAACTATCTGGTGAACAACGAGGGGTACAGCACAACGGCGCCGAGACAATCCCGGTGCCGTTGTGTTTTGCTATCTCAACACCAGCGAACGTTTAGTTCCGTCCTGCCCGCTCCGGTTTCTCCGGTCGATCCGGCCTATCTGGTCTTTCAGGACGCTCAGGTTTTTCCATCCGTTCAGGTCTTTCTATCCGTTCCGCCCGATCCATCCGATCACCCTTGTGCTCCCGCTCGATTTTGAGCCGTTCGTGCCCCATCTCCTGTTTGCTGACTTTACTGCCTCTATCGGGGTCCGCATTCCTCATCTCGGCTCGCATCTCGTTCCGCACGTGGCGCATTTCGCTGACTATCGGACCTAACTTAAACCCCAAATCTTTGGCGATTGCGCCCCATCCGCTACCCTGAGCTCGGAGATCGCCAACTTTCTGAAGCGCCTCGGTCATCGTTGGATAAGTCTTCGAGTCGGTTTTGACCAACTCCTGAGCCAGTGCCATTCGCATAGAAATTTCACCCCATCCCTGTTTGGAGGCGCGCAGTTGTTCGACGGTTTTGACTTCGATCTGGAATTGTTTCGCCAATGTCTCTGCGTGCTTATCAGATGACCGAACACCAGTCTCCATATCGAGCTGCTGTCTCACGCTTTGCAACTCGGTCTCCTCCGATGCCAGAACTTGCTCCTGTCCCAATCCAATCAAGGTGTTCAGTATCAGAACACCACAAACCATCACGATCCTGGTGAGCTTCATCCGTGCCTCCATATTTTAGTGAACCATATCAATCAACAGATGCAACCTTAAAAGTAAACAAATCATGGCCGCACCGAACTGCACATACTAATATGGCACCTGTTGTCCTACTGCCCGTTGAGAGAGACTAATGTCGACCTGATCGTTCAGGCCTGTCCGGGCGCTCTGGTCTCTCCGGGCGGTTGGGACGTTCTGGCCGCTCCATTCGTTCCTGTCTGTTCGGTCGATCCATTTGCATCATGCGCGCATGGTCTCGCCCTTCTCGGCCATGCTCGCCAGCAACGTGATCAGCTCGGTCAAGTCCTCTCAGTTCCCCACCCGAGTTTGATCTGTGATCTTCTCGACGATCTTCACGTCGGTCAAGCTGCCGATCCTCCCGACGGTCCATCTGTCGATCCTCGTGCCGCTCCATCTGGCGATCGGCTCGTTTATCTTCCCGAAGATCTTCACGCCGGTCAGCACCACCACGACGGCCTCGGTCACGGTTACTATCGTGATCACGGCCACTATTGAGCGAGCCAGGGCCGCTGTTCAATGAGCCGGGGCCGCTATTGAGAGAACCATGGCCCCGATTACCGGTACGCACTCCAGGCTCATCAGCAGTACCACTCATCTGCCCCACTGCCGGCGAGGTCAGAAGCGATAATCCGGCGATGGTGCCCAACATGATTTCTTTCCAACTGGTACGGTTCATCGTTCATCTCCTTCCAAAATTACCTGGTCGCAGTCTAGCCAACCTGCTGGCATCCACCTAGTTAATCTTCTAATTCTGCCTCTTCCCATACGACCGTCGTACCGCTCAACGCACCCTTCACTTTCACCAGTGAGTTGACTTTCACCTCGGCTAAAAAGCCCGCACGACTCATGGATGTGCCGCTCACACTCTCAAACTGATTGATGACGCTTGTATCAACCGACACTCCCAGGATCGTTATGACATTTCCGGTAATCGATTGAACTGGCCCTTGAAGATCCACATCATCATCGGAAGAGCGCACCTGGATACGGGTTGCAACTACAGTATTGGGACCAATCACCCGACCACGCACCCTGACATGATTGCCCTGTAGATCGTTCAACGTTATGGTATTCCCACCATCCTTCAACTCCGTTTGGCTGTTCACGGTAATCGTCACACCAGCCAGCCCCGTCAGTGATAGTGTTCTGCCGGTGACTGTTGCATCTCCTTCAAGCCGTACACTTTCATGGAACTTCACATGTTTGGCAATGAGCGTGCTGCCGTCAAACCGGCCTTCGGCGGACAGCTTGGCCCCAACCACGATCTCATCGACGGTTCCGCCCCGGAACTCCGTGCTTGCCATCGCCCTCACTGGAGTAGTTCCAATGGAGAAATCGATGACGCTGTCATTAGGCGTACCGGCCTGTGTCACGAAGCCTTCGACTTCAAATTCATCGATGGCATTGCCGAGGCCCTGGTTCTCTGGTTCGACCTTCGTCGCAATAAGCGTCGTTGTCGCACTGACAAAGTTTGACCCTTTGACCTCGACGAAACGACCGTCCCAGTTGTTCCCATTGGGGACCGGCATGTCGCTGATGTCCGCTCCACTGTAGTTCACCGTGAGGGTGCCGATCCGGAATGTTGCAGATCCAGAAGCATGGTTGTTCACGAATCCCCGCACCTCGGGCGTCACCCCCACTAATTTCTTTTCGATGAATGTCGCCTGAATGATTCCGTTAGGACGAATATGGCCGTTGACTTCAACATTGTCCGTCCCAGCCACAAGATTCAGGATGTTTCGCCCAGGAATGTTGTCGTCGATCAATGTCGTATTGTCGATGAACACTGTTTGCCCCATCACCACCAGACTCAAACCATCCACTGCCACCGACTGCACAAGCCCTTCCACCGCATCCTTTTGCTGAACCGAACTGGCCGTATGTTGACTGCCGTTGAATGAGCCATTAACCGTCACTACCATTCCCTTTTTGAATCCACAGGTCGTCACGGGATTAATGGTGCATCGCTCCGTGACACCATCTCGCCGCACTTCCACATTTTCGGTCTCGAACTTCTTTCCATTCACAAGCACGCTGCCAAAGTCCGTGACAGTTCCGGATGCTGATGCCGACCCGCTTCCTGATCCACTCGCCGACACCGAGGGCGCTCCATCGCTGCCACAAGCCCCGAGTAATCCTGTCAATCCGATCACGCCGATCAAACGGACGACACAAAACGAGGTTCTCATGTGCTACTCCTGGTTAAAACAAACGGTTGTTATGACTTGTGGTTTCTAGAGTCATCAGTCGACACGCTCGCTGGTCGCGGCATATCGGCCAGCACATCCGCCGACCAGGTGACACGCGCCGGACACCAGTGCCAGACGCCGAGTGTGATGATGCGCGTAAGCCCGGCCGGCATGCAGGCAAGTCGGTTAATCGACACCTCACGATTGACCACCCTGGTTGAGGCTCCGCACCGATTCAGATACGGCTCACTGGAGACATTTCGAAGATCGATATGAGGGGTGACAAAAGCCACGATCGGAACAGGCAGTACAGCAATCGATGAATCATCCACCCACTCGCTCCCAGAACAATGCCCCTCGACCCCGGCCATACGCTTCACGTCGTCGCGAACTAATGTGGAGGTACAACCCGACAGCAGCAGTGTTGTTGAAAGTAGATACGCGATCACTTTTGAACTGAATGGTTGCATAACCCCCTCCTTCCAACCTTGTCTGATGGGTTAGACGGAGGGGTGAGGGAAAAGTAAACAGGTGACTTGGGAAGGTTTGGTCCTGCGAAGGTAGGGGTGCCAGCCCAGCCTGAGCGAAGCTCAGGCTGGGCTGGCACGATCTGTTACTGGATTGGATTGCGCTGAGCAGGAGTCAACAGATCTTTCCAGGTCTGAGGAAGATTCTG
This sequence comes from Nitrospira sp., assembly GCA_029865345.1. GTDB lineage: Bacteria > Nitrospirota > Nitrospiria > Nitrospirales > Nitrospiraceae > Nitrospira_D. Next base: position 26,492 of record JAOUHD010000008.1, on the reverse strand, counting down.
GACCCACCCGTTGTAGACAACTGGAATGGTCAGCAGCCCTTGGCCGCCCATGCCGCGGTTGCCGGTGACGGTGTCATCCGATGCCGTCCTCGCTGCTGCGGTCAGCAAGATCCTTCCGACGATCGCGGCATCAGCCGGATTGCCATCGTTGTTTGGGTCCGGATCAACCACGATCAAGCTGTTTGAGAACTTGCTCGACACATAGGCGTAGTACCCGCCCCCCCGCTTGGCACCATACTGTACGCCATGGCAGCCTGGATCGCAGGGCAACATCGCCACGACTGTATCGGTGACTGGATCGACGACCGTAATCGTGGCCGTGAGCGTGTTGGCTGTGACCATATTCTTCCCGTTCGGACTGACCGGCGTTTGAATCGGTAACGCACCAACTGGGCCTGTAATTACCCCAGTAATGGCATTGTAATTTTCGAGCAGGTTGATCGTCTTCGTCACGACCTTCGCCTGCGTGTCGATCACTGTAATCGTGCTATTGAGCAGACTCGCTACGTAGGTTTTTTTTCGAGTCTGGGGTCATGCCGGTGGCAATCGGCAAGGCGCCGGCAGGCAAGATAGCATCGATGGAATCATTCGCAAAGTTGTACTGTGTGCTATCGGATGAGAAGGCATTCGGTGTGACCATCTTCTTGCCGTCATGGCTCATCCAGTGGGCGTGGGGTGCCCCGCGTCCGATATTGATGCGACGCTGCACGCCATTTGCCATTGGGGCGAGTTCCACCACCGAATCGTTATTCGGTGAGCCATTCAACGCCACATGCACCTGATCGGTATCGACCCGTGTCATCACGTGGGAAGGCGACTCACCAACTGAAATATTGTTCAAGAACGCCCCGGTCGTCCGATTAAAGACCGTCAGCTTACTGTCGAACCACTGAGTCTGATAGATCAGGTTCTGGTTCCGATCCGTCCACATATTGTGGGGATTGTTCATGTTGATCTGTGGCAATGCCACCTTGCGGGTCGGTTGCCAGGTTTGGCCGCTCACGGCTGTCGCCGTCCCCGGCTTACTCTTCCCACGGGTCTTTTCAAACTGCGTGTCGACCCAGATTTCACCGATTGCCTGCGTCGCTGGGTTGAAAAGAGCCGCCTTGGGAAGGTCATTGCCGTAACGAGCGCTCAAGACCGCATCGAGATTAGCCACGGCTCCGCCAGTGATACGGACATCCACGCTCGGATAGGTGATATGCCAGGGCCCAGGCGCGGCATAGTCTTCCCAATTCGCAGGATGCGTGGCAATAAAGAATGTGCGGAGTAACCGCGTCGCGAGGTCACTGCTCGTTGGAACGGTGATCCCATTGACGAGCGAAATATTCTCGCCTAGATCCAGACCCGTTGTACTTGGATCGTCGACAATCACAGCTCCGAACATGTATGGATGAATCTTGCAGGTAAAAACATACAGGCCAGGTGTGTGCAGAACGACATCGTCCGACCCTTTACGCGGGGGCGTATCAAACGGCATATTGATGGCGCCGGTCGGGAAGATCAGGCTGGTGCGCGTGTGTACCGTGTTGGATTTCCCGGTGAATACGACTTCGGTTCCCGGCGTTGCCACCGCGAGCGAACCAAAACCTGCAACCGGCCCTGCTGCATTTCTAAACCAGGCGCCAGGCTCGTCAGTAATTTCAAACGTGACACGTGGACCGTCCGCCTGGACGGTACTCGCCATAGGACTCAATGCAGCAAATGCGAAAAACCCAGCTAACCATACAGACACACCTAAACGGACACGTCTTCTCATGCCTGCCTCCCGTGATGATGTGAAATGTAAAAGGACTGCTTACCGAACTTTGCAGCGTCGGAGGTCATGGCCTCCGTCTTGACCAGGACCGGCGCGGTGCAAGTTGGCCACTGCGGTTAGACGAATCGGCAAGTACAATGTAAACGAGTAACAGAAAATTTCAAGGGAAAATTGCAACAAGATGATGTTGAGGAATATTCAACGAATATCTTGAAAGAAGGCGCGTGGCAATACCGGAAGTCGATATTCAACGTGAAGGATAATAAGGAGCACGCGGATAAAGCTTTTCCAGACCCCCATTCGTAGAAACTTTCGGGCATCCGTAATGACGGGTGGAAATAAGAGCATGGGGTTCGTTTCTTTGATCACCTTTTCACAGAAGGCGACGTCCTCAAGAATTGGCTGGTTGGGAAACCCGCCCAGCCTGGCGAAGAGTGATCGACGAATAAACAGGGCTTGATCGCCGTAGATGATGCGGCTGCGAGTGCAACGGAAATTGTCCAGGAACGAAATGAGATGCAGACGCCAGTCATCGCCGGAGAACTGGTGCATGAAGCCGCCGGCTTGAATCGTCTGATCGTGCTCCATGTCATTGAGCCGTTGGATGGCACCGTTCGGCAGCACCGTATCGGCATGGAGAAAGAGCAGCCACTCCCCCCTTGCCTGCTTGGCGCCAGCATTCATCTGGGAGGCGCGACCCTTCGGTGCAGTGAGAAGACGAACAGCGCCGAGGGCTGAGGGCTGAGGACTGCGTGCGAACTCTTCGACGATTGCGCAGGTCCGGTCGGTGCTGCCGCCGTCCACCACGATCGCCTCGAATTTGCCTGGTTGCGCGAACAGCGCTTGCAGCGTGCCTGGTAACACCTTCTCTTCGTTGTAGGTAGGCATGATGACGCTGATCATGCCGAACACCAGTCCGGCAGGAATGTTCGCACATCGTTCGCCCAAGCCGTGGCATCTTCGTCGATGCTCTCAAATAAGTCGCAGAGCGTGAAGACCATGGCATCGGTCAACGCGAGGTACCGCTGCGCCCGTCTTCTGAGATCCGGCACATCGGTCTCGCCACGCTCGATCGCTTCTTGGATCTGGCGCCGGCCAAACCCATGATGAGCTTCTTCCTGGTGAAGCAAAATCCGGCGGAGCCGTCCGAACGGTGCCGCCCGCTTCACTAAGCCTTGTTCGATACGCGTGAGGACGGCTTCACCCAAGCCTTCGAGGACCACTTGCTCGGCAAGGAACGTCTCCGTGAGGTTGTGGCGAGCCAGCGCATCGTTCAGCATCCTTCGATACTCTTCTAAGGCGGGAAGAACAGGCGTATCACGGAGGTGTTTAGGCGCAAGCCAGGCAATGGCTCCCTGAAAGACCCGTGCATGCATTGCTTCCTGTTTGGCCTGGCTCAGTAGAAATCGCCGTGTCTCAGAATCGTTGGACAGTGCGGCTTGAGCCTTGGCACACTCATGGGCCATCCGTTCGCCGTGCTCTAAGAACGTCAACAGCCTGGCGATCGGCTCTCTCTCATCATGACTGACCAGCATGAGTCGTCTCCTTTGGCGGAATGCCGTTCAAGCTCCAGTCGTAGTCGAGATACTCGACACGATAGTCTGATTGCATCAGGTCTTGAATCAGATCATGATCGTTCACATAGCGGGCGATGTAGGACAAAACAGATCCGGCGGCTTTTGTAAAGTCTTTCTCAAACCATTTAAAGATCATCGAGAGGGACGCGACCTTTTTCGTTCGATCAAAGCGATTACGCGTGGGATCGTTAATGAAGTCCCTGGCGACTCGATCCAACTGGATGTTGAGCTGATTCGGATCATAGGCCCAGGGCTGGAGCTTGGGACAGGAGGCGGAGGCGCACACAATGGCAAAATGGATCAATGGTTCCTGAAACTGCTTGATTAGCACCTGCCGTTCGAGATCATAGAGATTGATGGTTTCCCCGCCGACATGATAGTCCCGCCCGATGAAATAGCGATAGCGTCCGACATAGCTCGCCGGTGAATAATAATCGAGGATGCCTTTGACGGCAAAGGCGTTGTACGCATTGATCCAGAAGGCTAGCTGTTCATTGCGCGTAGCCAACGCGTTTGGATCTACTCGGTCGACCTGTGCAAGATAGGCCGGCAGTCGACCGTCCAGTTGAATCGCCGGATAATCGACGAGGCCCTGACTCACATGTGTCTCCAATACTCGGCTCAACAGTCTATGCGAAAACTCACCAGCTGGAATAGGTTCGGCAGGTGTGAATGTTGTTGGAACGGTTGAACAGCCTCCAACCAGGAAGACCAAACTCAGCAGGATCCACCTCATCACAACCCTCTTTTGACTTACCATGTCACTGGTGTTTGCCAGGCTGCGATGGGATGTCGCAGGATTGACCCGATGACCCGCCCATCTAGTCTGTTACAGGACGACTGATCGGAACAATGCTGAATCGCTCGTCGATCGAACCCCTCAAGTATCTCACTGAGCGACGAATGGAGCAGATTCCCAGCTTCTGGGAGTGATAAACAGGGTGAGACATTCCCGGAGGCATCGATCGCAATACTATACCGTCCTGCATCGCAAGGCTTCAGAGTTTCTCCACCTAGCCATGCCACATTGTCCTTCGCATATTGCCGAAGATAGCCAGGAGGCAGTGCCTCCTCCTCAAGCAATCGTTGGAAGACCAGCCTGGCTTGTTGACGGTCATACATCAAGGTCTCATCCTGCTTGCCATATAGTCCTACATCCCAATGGTATGCACCGACGACTGGCAAGAAACCCCGTTGCTTGGCAAACGCAACTACGTCGGTCACCTCATCCCGATTGATCTCGCTCACGATACAGGTGAGGAATTTTGGACGGCGATAGCGCTGGAGAAGATCCAGACCGGCAAGAACCGCGGGAAGTTGATCGGCACCCCGGATACGTTCGTACGTGTTGCGATTCAGGGTGTCGAGGCTGATCGAGAGGGACACCGAGAGATTGTCGAATTGCTGCACGAGGCACGAGGTCAGCTTCGTTCCGTTCGTAATCAGCGTGAGGCGAAATCCTATCTCAACTAAATCTTGAAGAATGTCAGGCAAGTCGCGTCGCAAGAGCGGCTCACCGCCCTGCACGAACACAAAGCGTAGACCGTCTTTGTAGAGGCCGGCAAAGACGGTCCGGATCTCCTCTCGTGACATCTCATACCGACCTTCATTCAACGGAAGGTTGCAGTAGCCACAGGAAGAATTGCATCGAAGGTTCACTTGAAACACGGCCAACAACGGACGCCTTAGAACCAGGTTCGTCAACCCGCCCCATAGAGCTTCGTGGAGACTCGACCGTTCGCTCTTCCCGGTAGCCGGTCCGTCCACTTGCCCAGTTGTGCGGTGCTGTGATCGTTCAATGTGTATCAGCATAACCTAGCCAGGTGATGGTCGCCGTGCAGTTTTGCTCAGTGACTTGCCGTTTTTTCTCTGGGCCTCTCATCATTTCATGTGCTCAATCAGCCCTGTTTCGTAACCTATTGAGAGTCTTGTGGGTATTGCGAGTCTCGAGCGGCATACCCCTTGCTGAGCGAACAATGGTTCAGCATTCACGGCTTTCTACCAGGAGGTATAAGATGAACATCGCTCGCAGAAACATCCTTCCGGTTATCCTTGGTGGCGTAGGGATTCTCTTTACGATGACACCTTTTACGGCAACCGCTGGCTCAAAGGATGGGAAAAAGTCGGGTGCCTATTCGTCAGCCGCAGCAGAGGTGATGGTATCAACACCAGAAACAGCCTCCCTCTCCACTACTGATCGATCGGACCATAAGCCGGGTCCGGCATGGAAGACAATCGGTGGCACGCTTAAGCACATCAAAGGCGATGTCTACACGGTCGAAGACTACGACGGAAATCAGGTCCAGCTTTACATCAGCCGTGAAACCAAGCAACTGCGCGGCAGTAAGAAGGTTGGGGACCGCGTACGCGCTGAAATCACCCACGGTCGTTTCGCCAACTCCATTCAATGATCGACCCCTGAGCCGCCCGCCTCGATTGAAGCGGGCTGCTCTGTCTCCAAATATTGGTCGGATACCCGTTCAATTTCTTACAGTCTTGGACACAATTATCATAATAGAGGCTGAAGCGCCGTCGTTGACACGATGCCCTGATTCCGTGTTTCGCCATCGTACGTACCAGTATGTGTTGCCCATTGTCCATGCAAGTCAGGCTGCGATGTCATCCCACTCGCTCTCTTCAAGCGAGGTGTGGTCTCTACGCTGACGACCGAGGTTAGACCTCATCTCATCCCAGCGCAGCCTCGACCGCCACTTTCACGCGTTCCCGAGCACGATGTAACCGTACATAGAAGTTCGTTTCAGAAATCTTCAGTTGCCGACACACTTCTTTGGTGTGTATGCCCTGCACATCGCGCAAAATCAGGACTTCCTTCTGAGGTGGGGGTAGGGTCTCGATCGCGTGCCACATGCAGGCTGTAGCCTCCCTTGATGCCAACAGTTTCTCAGGCGTTCGATCGTCCCAAAGATGCTGTGAGAATTCCGCAGGCCCTGGCCACTCCTTGCACGGACGAAACCAGGATAGGTTGATTTCGCCACTCCAGTTATCGGCTTCCAATTTAAAGTCTGAGAAGACTTTCTGCCGTTTCTCTCGAACACCTCGATCTTTCGCCTTGTGGATGAGAATCGCACAGATCCACGCATGGAGGGACGACCGGCCTTCAAACCGATTCAGCCCGATCATGACCGCGATCCAGGTCTCCTGCACGACCTCCTCTGCCGTTGCGCGATTGGCTACATAGCGCATGGCCATTCGGATGAGCGTTTCCTGGTAGTGGGTGACGACGGCTTCAAATGTTTCTTCCTCCCTTGCCCGCAGTTGTGACACAAGCCGATCCTCATCATTCATCAAGCGGGATGCGTTCCCCGCTAATACAGGAAGAGGAATCGAGCCTGTATCCCTTGTCACGTTTGCACTCATGCCCATTCTCCACTCTACGGTCGCCTTCGACGTTTGTGTTCCAATACGAGAGTGTTCTGATGAAACTAATCGATTCAGCCCTTACCCGTGAAAGCACGATGGACTCATCGGGATGTTCGCAGGAAATGATCAAAGAACTGTCACGAAATCATGACGTCTTCGTCACAGACTGATCATTTTCTGGACACATGGCTGTGGGATCACATCATGGCTCATCAGAAAACACGGCTTGTCCGTGTGAGGTGAGTGAAGAGGACCAGGACGGGAAGATGTGATATGTGACCGGAAACTCTACCTGTGAGGTGAGTGTTCTGTTGTTACTGTAGCAACCGGCAGGACGCTCGGCTGGGCAACGACGAGTTGAAAGGAAAAGGTCGTCCCTTGATTGACGGCACTCTGCACCTCAATAGCGCTTCCGTGCAGCTCTAGAATTCGCTTCGTGATTGCGAGCCCAAGCCCGGCCCCTTTGTCATGACTTTGATGTTTCTTCCCGACTTGATAGTACCGGTCAAAAACATGTGGCAGGTCTTCCGGTGGAATACCGCAGCCGGTATCCGTGACCCGTGTCATGATGTTCTCGCCCATGCGGTTCAGGATCACCGTGATCCGCCCCCCTTGCGGCGTGTATCTGAGAGCATTCTCGATCAGGTTTTCGAGTACCCGTTCGATCAGTCCGATATCAGCCGAGACAAACGGGAGATCCTCACCCAGCTTGGCCTGAAGTATCATCTGTTTGGCTTCAACAACCAACCGAAACTTTTGAACGACGTCCTGCACCAGTTCACTTAGTGAAAACGACTCGATACGAGGCTTCATTTCCTGTGAATTCAACTTGGCGAGTTCAAATAGTTCTGCAATCAGCTCTCCGAGTCGTTTGCTCTGTGCCGTGGCGATTTCCAGATACCGCTGTCGCTCTTGAGACGAGAGCGTGCCTTCCTTCAGCAGCAAGGTCTCAAGATAGCCCTGGAGGCTTGTGACAGGGGTGCGCAGATCATGTGAGACATTGGCAACCAATTCTCGCCGCAACTGATCGGTCTCTTTCAACTGGTGAACTTGATGATGAATGAGCTCAGCCATGTGTGCAAAGGTTGTCTCCAGCTTGTCAATATCATCGCCACGGCTGAGGGGAGATGGTCGAGCATCGGAATGAGACGAGACGTCCGGTTGTGCTGAGAGTTCCTCGCGCCTGAAGGTGTCCAGCGCCAAGGCCAGGGAGTTGAGTCTTCGTGTCAAGAGTTTCAGACAGAGCAGACCGGCCAGGAGGGTCAATGCCAGGATGGCTCCGACGGTCCATATACTCAACCGGAGAATGTAACTCTCCTTAAGCATCTGCATAACCGAATCAAACTCTTCCCCGCCCAGGATGATGTACAGATAGCCTTCGATGGAACCTCCCAACGTTTCAATCGGAAAAACTGAAAACACCTTCTGACGCGTGAGATCACGTGGGTCATCCCCAAGAATAGGGAAGTCCTCGGCACCAGACAGGAAACGCTGGAGCGGCACAAGGGAGATGTGCTGTCGTTTGACCTTCTCAGGGGGAGCGGAAAAGGTCAGAATGGTGCCCTGAGGATCAAGCAGGTACAGTTCAATACTGGGATTGATCACCATGAGCTCGTGAAAGATTTCCTTAAGCACTTCGTCATTGGCTTGCCCCTCTTGCATTAGGACCTTGTCGGACACTATTCGCTCGGCTAAGGTCCGGTTCAGCTTCTGGCTGCCTTCTTGGAAGTATAATTGGGTGGCAAAGAATGTGAGCAGAATGGTCACGGCGCCGATCACACAAAAGAGCCCGAAGAGAAGGGTCGCTAACTTTCCATACAACGTGTTGAACATGCCGCTACCGTTCTGCCCATTCTTCAGAAAAGCTGTAGCCGACCCCCCACACGGTTAAAATATACCGAGGCCGGCTGCTATCATCCTCAATCTTAGCCCGCAACCGATTGATGTGGGAGTTCACGGTATGTTCATACCCTTCATGCGAGTATCCCCACACGTCGTCCAAGAGTTTGGCACGGGTATAGACCTGGCCTGGGTGTTGGGCAAAGTGGAGCAAGAGGTCAAACTCTTTGGCCGTCAACTCGATCGATCGCCCACGCAGCTGGACCTTTCGTTTATCAACCTCGATCACGAGGTCGCCTGCGCGAATGGTGAGGGGCTTGGCGAGAGGAGCCTGTGCGCGAAGCGCGTCCATACGCCGAAACAAGGCTTTTACTCGTGCAAGAAGCTCCAAGATGCTGAAGGGCTTGGTGAGGTAGTCGTCTGCACCGACTTCCAGGCCCAACACCAGATCCAGCTCTGTCGATTTGGCTGTGAGCATCAGGACAAGACTGTACTTCGATGAGGCGCGCAGTTTTCGGCACACTTCTAGTCCATCTATTCCCGGAAGCATCAGATCGAGAATGATCAAGTCATAGGACTTGGCAAGGGCCTGCTGAAGTCCTGCTGGACCATCCTGTGCCAGATCAACTTCATATCCAGTATCGCGCAGATGCAGCTGCACCAGCTGGGCGATATCAGGATCATCTTCAACTACAAGAATCGTACGAGACGCCATGTTTTCTCCAACTTGTCCACCGCCAAGCAATTGACCATGACCTGCCCAGCGCCAGTGCGAGTGATCCAGTACTCGTACCGACTCGACCGTCCTCAGACACTCAGAAGCATCGCCTACGCGAGACTTCTGAGTGGTCCTGAGACTAGGGACCTGACCTCGGCGGCGGTTATCGCGCAACAAGGCCATTGGCCCCATTAGGGAGGCCCGAAACGCCAGTCACTTGGGTCAAGTGCCCATTGGCTCGATTGACCTGAAAGACCTCGATCGAACGGGCCCCTGCATTGAGCACATACAGAAACCGGCTATTTCGATTCAAGGCCATGTCAATGGGACCAGCCCCTGTGGGCGTTGCCACCGCTTCCTGTAACGTTAACCTCCCCGCACTTCTCACTCGATAACTGGAAATGTTGTTACTGCCAGTATTACTGGCATACGCAAACTTTCCGTTCTTGGTAATCACGATCCAGCACGCGGCCGTTTGTGTGGTGGAGACCGACCCGCTCCGGACGGTCAATTGTCCATCGCGTAGGCTGTACGAAGATACCGCCGACGCATTCGGTGTGCCTCCGAAGGCCTCACTGACAACCAATACCCCTCGCGGAGTAAAGGAAAAGCCGAACGGGGTTTGGCCGTTGGATCGCTGCGAAACTGGCGCAGATGCCACACCGTCTTCATCCACCGCATAGGTGTCGATAATCTGCGTGGCTTTTTCAGTCACGACCAGCGTATCTCCCGAGAGATTGAACGAGATTTGCGCCGGCGCGGTGTTGGCCCCACTGAGCGGCTGAATCGATCCAGCAATAGGCTTCAATTTGTTGTGCTGCGTCAGTTCGAACCCCGCAATGTTACCCTGCCCCCCTGCGTTCAATACATAGACATAATCCTCATGCGTGGCAATGCTGATGGGGCTAGTTCCCCCGGAAGGCACCCGGTCTACCAGCTTCAGGTGACGTCCATTGATTTCGAACACCGAGATATCATGACTGCCTGGGTTCACGACTAAGAGGGCGTCGCCATCATTGCTGAAAGCTAATGCGCCTTGATTGCCCAGGCCGCCTCCTGACCCCTTTCCCCCTGTTGGAAACGATCCAGCAGGAACCAGCGTGTCTCCATGCTGCCGGAATGCCAAGACCGCATTGCCGTCTGTCTCATTCGACATCGTGTAAACTGTTGGCCATTGCCATTCCTCGTTGGCAAATACCGAGCTGGCCACCCACCCAGAAAGAGTGATCGCCGTTACCAGCGCACCCATGATCAATTTACGTATCATCCCATCCTCCTTAGTTTATGGACAAATTGCAAGAAATCGACCCTTCCACGATAGCGTCGCCATCTCACGCCGGTCTCGCGAAAGCATCACATTTTTGTCACAGAGCAGAGGCTTGGGACGTCGGCCTCCAGCCCCCAAGAGGATTCAATAGCCAGGAAACAGAAGGATGATGGAATGTGTGGGATTCGACTACGGGTGTGTTTGAACGTAGTTTGTTCAACGAGCAGAGGGTTGGAACGAGATCGAGGCGTGTTGCGTGGCTCTTCTTAATGCGTTTTCATAAACACAATATCGCCGTAGTAGGCGGTGGCTCGTTCCTTCGTGTTGTCTGTATCGCTCATAATGGCGACACCATTAATCATCGGCGGTTCTTCCCCAAAAGCCTTCTTGTAATCTTCATAGATGTTCCGTTCTTCATCGACCCAGAGACCGACATTGCTCGGACCACTTTCCACGACGACCATTTTGACAAAATCCGTATAGGCATTGTCGATGATGGCCCCAACCGGAGCCTTTGTTTCCCACACGTAGCTGATGGCTCCGATCGGAATATCCCCAAACAGTGCCTGGCCCGCCTTATACTTGATCTTCTTTCCAAAACTCACCTTATCAGGGTCGTATTCAAACGTGATATAGAGTCGGGCCGGATAGTCATCCCCGTCTTTTCTGGTGGCATTGCTTTTCTGAAGCAGATTCTCGACCTTCCACCGCCATCGCACGATTGGAAATTCTTTCGGATTGATTCGGACCTCTTTAGTCAAGCCTGATGCCGATGAATCGCTCATGGCTTTGACGACGACTTGGGCCCCGTCTTTCACCAGTTCATACGTCGTCAGTTTGGGGATCTTCTTGAAGGTCAGCGGTTTCCACCCGTCCGGCAGACTCGCTCCCGGTTCGCTTATGGAAAATCGCGCAACCTCCACCGTGGTTGGACCTTGCGCCTGCACTGATACAGCCGGCAACGCCGCGCAGATCATGAGGACAAGATTTATGATGGGATTCCGCCTCATTTCGCCTCCTCGCCCCTCATCTCCTCATCCAAGCAAACAGCTTCACCAGGATATTTTTCGTGCCTTGTGAAAAATGTGCTTTCCGCCAGAGATTCACAACCTTCTTATTCACTTCTGCTTGGGTCGGATAGGGATGGATGGTCCCGGCGATCGCTTTGGCTCCTCCGCCCGCTTTCATCGCAACGGAGAATTCACTGATCATCTCGCCGGCATGAGCAGCCACGATCGTCGCACCCAGGATCTTGTCCGTCCCCTTTTGAATATGAACTCGCGCAAACCCCTCTTCTTCTCCATCGAGAATTGCTCGATCAACCTCATCCAATTTATATGTATAGGTTTCCACTTCGAAGCCTTTTTGCTTCGCCTCTTTTTCGTACATCCCGACATGGGCGACTTCCGGTTCGGTAAAGGTGCACCACGGCATCACCAATGCCTCGACATTGGCATAGCCCAAACTCAACGGATGTGGGAACAGCGCGTTCTGGATGACAATTTGAGCCATCGCATCAGCGGCATGTGTGAATTTGTAGCGTGAACAGACATCGCCTGCCGCGTAGATATTAGGATTCGATGTCTGTAATCTGGCATTGACCTTGATTCCGTTCTTGTCATAGTGAACTCCCGCAGCCTCCAATCCGACGTTCTCCACATTCGGTGTCCGTCCGACTCCGACAAGAATTTCGTCGACCGGTACATCGTACTGCTGATCGTGCGAATCGACCATCAATCGCTTGTCGTCATTTGTCTTGAGTACCTTCAGGTCTTTCCCACAGCAGAGGAGCTTCACGCCATCGCGGACCATCTGTTGCTCCACGATGCCTGCCGCATCGCGATCTTCGTTTGGCATGATGCCGTGCGTCGCTTCGATCAGATACACCTGGCTCCCAAAGCGAGCAAAGGCTTGAGCCAACTCGCATCCGATGGGACCAGCCCCGATCACTCCGATACGCTGAGGCAGTTCTGTGAGCGAAAAGATGGTTTCATTTGTAAGATATCCTGCTTCCTGGAGCCCAGGAGTTGGCGGTGCTGTCGCACGAGCGCCGGTGCAAACCGCGGCTTTCGCAAATGTCAGAATCCGGTCGCCTGCAGGCCCTTCTACTTGGACCGTATTGGAACCGACAAAACGTCCGCTGCCGATGTACATGTCGACGCCGAGTTTCGTATAGCGCTGGGCAGAGTCGTTGTGACTAATGCGGGCCCGCAGCTTGCGCATCCGAGCCATGACCGTACCGAAGTCATACTTCACTCCGGCGGGAATATGGAGGCCATACTCCGAGGCTTTCCGGAGATCGGCCCACACCCTCGCTGCTCGGATCACTCCTTTCGACGGTACGCACCCAACGTTGAGACAGTCTCCTCCCATCAGATGTTTCTCGATCAATGCGACTTTGGCTCCAAGGCTTGCGGCGATGACGGCCGTGATCAATCCGGCAGTTCCCGCTCCAACCACCACGATGTTGTAGCGGCCAGTCGGCTCGGGATTGACCCAGTCAGACGGATGCACATTGGCGACAAGTTGCTGATTATGCTCGTCGTTCGGAAGGATCAGAGACTGACCGTGCTCATTCATTCCAGCGATCCTTAGTAGAGGTTCGGTCATCATAGCGAGACACCCTTCGGTGTGAATTGTCACTCGATGGATGGTTCATCACGCTCGTTTGGCCGTCACTCTCTTATAGATAACAGGCACCAACGCCAGGAGTCCCAGCAGCACAAAGGCACCAATCACGTTGGGTGACGCAATTTCCTGTAACGAATTGATCGTCCCAAGTTGGCGTCCCGCATAGGCATAGACGAACGAACCGGGGATGATGCCGAGTGCCGTCGCGGCGACATAGGTCCCGACGTTCACGCGCGTGAGTCCGGACACAAGGTTCACCACGAAGAAGGGAAAGAGTGGGATGAGTCGCAAGGTCAACAAGTAGCTGAACGCGTTCTTGGCAAATCCTTCTTGGAATGGCCCCAACCATTTGCCGAACTTTTGTTCAACCGTATCTCTCAGCAAATACCGTGCGGTGAGAAATGCGAGAGTCGCCCCGGTTGTCGCTCCAACATTCACGAACAGCGCCGCCATGGCGGCACCGAACAAGAACCCACCGGCCAAAGTAAGGATGACCGCCCCTGGCAGTGATAACCCAGCAACGATCACGTAACTCGCGATGAAGACTCCCACCGCTGAAACGAAGTTGGCATCAGTGAATGCCAGCAAACTGTCTCGATTTTCTTTCAACGCGGTCAAAGACAACCATCGGCCCAGATCAAAATACAGGAAGGCGCCGATGGCTAGGACAATGACAACCGCAAGAGAGATCTTCCCTAGATGCGTCCTGCTGGAGTCACTCTGATTTGAGACCGGGGTCGTCATGGCAGTGTCGTGGCGTATCATGGTGGCTCCTCGTTGTTCTGTCAATGTCGTTTCGTATTAATTGGTCGGCGTATGAGCCGATTCCTTACAGCAGCCGATAGAAGCGTGGAAGACGCATGGAGGGCAGACCGAACGCCAGTGAATGCAGATTCAATCTGGCCTATGGATACTGATGCCGAAAAGTGGCTCGGTGGAGAAAGTATCGATCGTACCGAGGAGATAAAGCGGATAGTTAGAATACAGATGGAGACGGCAGTTAGCGTAGCGTCTGACAATACTGCTCGAGCTGCTGGGCGAATACGAGAAATTGGTCTCCTCCCTGTCGGCGATAGTCTTCTTTCGGCACCCCCTCCTGTCGCTCATGCCGCACCTGCTCGCAGGCTTTTTGTTCCGCACGATTGAGGTGTGGTTGTAAGCGTGTCTGCTCTTCCAAAGAACGGCCTGCCATGCTTTCTTGCAGACGTTGCAGGCTCATGTAGTGATCATACAACCTCGGTTCTTTTTGAAGTGACGATGTGTCAGGCTCCGCCGAATAGATAGCCACAGGGCACAGTAAGAACATGAGTAGCACTATATTGCGTATGTTGTATCTCTTCATGCGAGCCGTATCCCCTGTTGAGCCGGGATCATATCGATCAGCTCGAAATTGGTCTGTACGGAGGCAATCGTTTCTCCACGCTGCTCAATTGATCTCTCACCGATCGGCCCCAACCAATTGTCGGCCCGCTCCAGGTAGGAGACTTTATATGGATCAATCCCCATAATCCGGCAGCAGGTTGCATCAACGGCGGGGAAATTTCGTCCCATCACTAACACCCCTGCCTGTTTGGGGCTCCCCATGATAGGCCCATCCCCCTCCATCCCGATGATCCCATCGACAATCGCAAAATGAGGCTTCAGCGTCGCATTGATATCCAAAATCGAATTCTGTATCCCTACCTTGTGAAGGACATTCTTTGGCCAGCCGTAATACATCCCAGGCATCACACCAAAAAGATTCTTCATCGAGAGTGTGGCGCCAGTCCAATGGTGAGTCTTCATCTTTGCCATGGACACAATCCAATCCACTTCCTGAAACAGTCCAGGAAAGGTCAGCGTCTTCATGGTGGTCTGACTGCCGGCATTCGGCAACTCATAGCCGGTGATGTAGTTGAGATCATGAAATGTGATGCCGTCCTCGGTCAACACATCGGCGAGGCCCGATTCTTCGTAGACAGCCAAGGTGTCACGCCGGTGTCCTGGCCCCTCAGCCACCATCACGGTAGCGGCGCCTAAGCGAAGGAATGCCTCAATGGCTCCACGCAGGACAAGCGGGTGAGTATTAATATGCGGTGCCCCTGAAGCGGTTTCAACCAGGTTCGGCTTGAGCAGAATCCGCTTCCCTTGTAGTTCCTTTCTACTGATGCCCAACTCCATCATTCCTAGAGTGAGGACACCGGCGATGTCTAACTGATAGGCATCAACCTTGGCTACGAAGGTCTTCGCCTGTTGAGGTAGACGAAAATACCGTTTTGGAACCACCAGTAGCCCTGTTCCGATGACAAGGCCGGCCGCAACAGCCCGCAAGACGTTTCGGCGAGTCAGGCCTCCATTCGTTCCTGAATCTGTTTGAGTCTCCATAAGGCTCCTAACTATTGAGTGAGAGCTAGAGGAAGGCCTTTATACACAGAAGCCGATAGCAGCGGGATCTGGCCGCCCATTTCCATCGCCAGCGCGCCAAGGACGAGCAGGCAAAGTGCCGATGTCTCATACTCGCCGTACCGTTTCTGATTTGCCAAACATCGTTCAACCAAGGTTGCGGCATTCGGCGGTGCCATCTGCCACGCCGCCAGCCCGAGCAAACTCCATCCGAGCGAGATCGGCGTCTGCAATCGTGCCACCTCACTATGAAGGTACTGGAGGCTCGGTAGGACAACGTCTCGATCAACTGAGCCGGACAAACCGGCTAACGCGGCCCCGGTGTTTTCCGGCATGGGGTGAAGCTCTTTCCCAAATACGAGGGTGTTTCCATAGTTCCACCCCCCATGGGGCAATTGACGGTCGAGCAACATGCGGACGGCTTCCTGAACACGATCGTGCCGCCCATGCCCTGTCGCTCGCAGCGCCATCACTGACATTGCCGTCGGTTCAACCCATGAATGGGTCTCATCGACCCAGGGCCAGCCTTTGAGCAGACTATCGTGCGCCGATGGTGCGTCAGATTGGCGAGGAAAGTGAAAGCCGGTCGTGTTCAATAGAAAGCGAACGGATCGTTGTTGCGCTTCGCTGCAGGACTGCGAATCTTGCCAGGCCAGAATCGCCAAAGAGGTTGGCCAATAGGAAGCGGGATGGGGTTTCTTCACACAGAGCCGGCCGTCTGGAAGCTGCTCACGCATCAACAAGTGCCGCGATTGATCGAGCAGCTCAGCGGACCCGCCACATGCTGTGAGGGCAAGGATACCCCACGCCGTCGAGTCCACCTGGAACTGCCCGCCAGGCCTGCCTGAGAATTCTCCACTTGGCAGCGCACGGCGTAATAGGGCCGCGCTGCCGAGCGTTCGCAGTGACGAAGAACCCACTCTCGCCTCCATGATGGGCGGAAAGAACTAATGACCAGTCATCACCGGGAATAACACTCGCACCATACTAATACAGGCAGGGCCGATCGTCACGATAAACATGCTTGGGAAAATGAAGCAAATGAGGGGGAATAAGAGCTTCACTGGTAACTTCGCTGCTAGTTCTTCCGCCTTGAGACGACGCCTGGTCCTCATTGAATCTGCATGGACTCGAAGGGCCTGACCGATGCTGGTTCCGAAACGGTCTGTTTGCACCAGAAGGGCCACTAAATTTCTGACTTCTTCAAGGTCAGTACGATGGGCAAGATTCCGCAGCGCAGCTTGCCGCTGCACCCCGGTTCTGAGTTCCTGCGACAGGATGTTCAACTCATCTCCGAGAGCGGGATGCGCCTGACTGACCTCCTGTCCTACGCGCCCGATCGCTTGATCTAATCCTAATCCTGCTTCGACACAGACCACCATGAGATCCAATGCATCAGGGATGGCCCGTTGCAGCGCATCCTGTCGGTCGGCAATCACACGCCTCAGCCAGAGCGATGGAGCATAGTACCCACAGGCAGCAAGACAGATATAATAAAAGAGCAAGGTGGTGGTACTGGGAAAGCCGAGGAGTTTCACGGGAACCATCGCGAACAAGATCACCAGCACAACGGCCAACAACAATTTCGAACCGATGAAAAAGACCGGCGCCTTTCTGCTCCGGTAGCCGGCGGTCACTAACAGGCGACGCGTGGCTTTGGTTTCTTCCACATTGGAAGGCTGATTCCACTTGGCAAACCACTCAAGCACAGCCTGCAGCTGCGCGTGAGCGACGTCAAGGATGTTTCCTGAGGGTTGCTCCTCTTTAAGCCCTTCGCCGTGACCCTCAGCACGGCGACGCCAGGTCCCTACGACCTCTTTCCGTTCCAGATACAGATACAATGCTGTTCCCGATAGCATCACCGCCAGAAATGTCACCAACGCTACAACAACAGGGAGTTCCATGTGTCGCTCCTTAGACCTTGATGTCCACCATGCGTTTCATCACCACCGCTCCGACGACCATCATGATACTCCCGATGGTCGCCAGGTTCCGACCCATAGGATCCGTAAACAGTACCCCCATATAGTCGGGATTCATCTTGAACAATAGTGCCCCAACCACAATGGGAAGCCCTAAAAGCACAGCTGCGGACATCCGTCCTTCCGCGGAAAGCGCCTTGACTCGCAGCTGCAACTCAAACCGTTGACGGATCAATCCGGCCAGCGAATCGATGATCTCCGCCAAGTTTCCTCCGGTTTCACGCTGAACTAAAACCGATGTGATAAAGAACCGCAGATCGACGCTGTCCACCCGGCGAGTCATATTATCGAGCGCTTGCGGGAGCGCCACACCCATTGAGACCTCATCGAATACCTGCCTGAACTCTTTGCCGATCGGATCCGCAGCCTCTTCTCCGACCATTTTCAGTCCAACGGAAAAGGCATGGCCGGCCCGTAACGCTCGCGAGACAAGTTCCAACGCCTCAGGGAGCTGCCGTTCGAACATGGCGAGCCGCTGATTCTTGCGCCACAGAAGATAGGCATAGGGCATGGCCCCCAACAAGACCGTGAACAGGAGCGCGAGCACGAATGTCTGCCTCATCGACAAGGCCAGCAAGAATCCGCTCGTTGCAAGAGCCAGAGCTGCCAACACGAACAGCCCCAACGGCGCTCGACAGTCCGCCTGTTGATGAAGCACTCGCAAGACTTGGAGTCTCCTGGTTTTCTTGAGCAGGTCGTTCAACCAGGGAATTTCGCTCAAGGATTCGTTGCGCACGATGTCCAATTGCGCAGTCTCGATCGGTGAAGACCAGTTCTGAATCCGTTCAACCGCCCGGTCGACTCCGCGCGGGGCCAGCACACGATAGGCCGTGGTACAGGCATACATGAATAGTAAGATGGTGCCGAAGATACCGAGGCCGATCAGCGCAGTTAACATTCGTACACCTTCGTTGGGTCAAACAGGTTCGCTGGAAGAGCGATGCCCTTGGCGGCCAACCGTTCCGCGAACTTCGGCCTGACGCCGGTTGCTTTGAAGCGGCCTTTGACTTTTCGATTTTCATCCAAGCCGGTTTGCTGGTATGTAAACAGCTCCTGCAAGGTAATCAAATCCCCCTCCATACCGACAACCTCCTGCACACTGATCACCTTTCTCGTGCCGTCCGATAGGCGGGCAATCTGGATGATCACGTCCAGCGCCGACGAAATATAATGCCGCATCGCCTTGGGGGCCAGGTTGAAGCCGGCCATCGAGACCAGTGTTTCAATCCTTGTGAGGGCGTCCCGGCAGGTGTTGGCATGGACAGTCGTCAGCGAGCCGTCATGACCGGTGTTCATGGCCTGCAACATATCCAAACTCTCGGCACCGCGGACCTCGCCGACGATGATGCGGTCTGGGCGCATGCGTAGGGCGTTCTTCACGAGTTCACGTTGCGCGATCTCGCCCTTCCCTTCGATATTCGCAGGGCGGGTTTCTAAACGGACGACGTGCTCCTGACGAAGTTGCAATTCAGCCGCATCCTCGATTGTCACGATCCGCTCATTATTGGGAATGAATCCAGACAGGATGTTCAGCATCGTGGTTTTGCCGGTGCCGGTTCCGCCGGAGATCAGGACATTCAATCGCGACTGGACGATGGCCTTGAGGAGTTCTCCGATCTCCGGAGTGAGCGACCGTTTCTCGGTCAAGTGGTGCAACTGCAGCGGGTCTTTGCTGAATTTTCTGATCGAAAGCGACGGACCATCGATGGCCAACGGCGGAATAATCGCGTTCACGCGGGACCCATCGGCGAGCCGGGCATCCACCATCGGCACCGACTCATCGATCCGACGCCCGATGCGCGACACGATTTTCTCGATGATTTTCTTTAGATGCGCATCGTCCTTGAACCGAATCGGCGTGAGTTCGAGCCGTCCGAATCGCTCGACAAAGACTTGTTTGTGCCCGTTGACTAGAATGTCATTGATGGTCGCATCCGCCAGCAGCGGCTCCAACGGTCCCAATCCCTGCACTTCATGAAGCACATCCTGCGTCATCTGCACGCGTTCTCGTTGATTCAAGTTGATCGACTCCTGTTGGAGAAGTTGGTCGATCAGCTTGGTCAACTGTTCAGTCACGGATTCCTGCGACATCTTGCCGATGGCAGTCATATCGACTAGATCGATCACACGTTCATGGAGGCGATCCTTCAAATCCTGATAATGAGCGCCTAGTTCAGTTCCATTCATCGGTTTCGTCGCCAGCATGATACCTCCCGCTCTTGGTTACTGTTCCCTCACTCCGCCACCACTCACTACCTTCCCGCGACGGAGGGTTTGCGCCTCACGTCCATTCCGATAGTCGAAAAGCACCGCCCCAGGAGCGACAGGCCTTTCGTCTCTTCCTTTGACGAGGCAGAGGCGCCTTCGGCCTGTTCACCAATGAGTTGGCCGACTCCTCGCAGATACCACTGCGCGATGGGAGTTTTTGAGGCCATGACGGTCAGTGGCTTTCCGTGGTTGATCGCCTCGCTGGCCGATGCATAGTCGTTGGGAATCAGTCCGGCCATGTGCATGCCCAACAGCCCCTCGGTTTCGGCCACAAGGTCCTTCTGGTCCTTTTCATAGCGGTTGACGACCAACGCGATCTTGGCGGTGGGATAGCGCGCCGCTGACAGAAGCTCCAACAACCGCTTGGTTCTGCGTATCACCGGCAGGGAAAGCGTCGTCACCAGGATGACCTGATCGGCACCGTCAAGCACCTCTTTGACGGAAGGATTGAGCACGTGACCGCAATCGATGAACACATGTCTGTGGATCGATCGCAAAAGAGACGTCACGCGCATCATGCTTCCTGGCTCGAACGTGAAGTCATCGTAGGCATCACAGCCTGACGCAAGGAATTGCAGTCCGGACGGATGCCGCACCAACGTACTGCGGAGGATCGTTTCATCCAACCGTGAAATATCTTTCGTGAGGTGTGTCAGTCCTTGGGAAGCAGGCGCATCAAGAAACAACCCAAGATCCCCTCCATGGATATCCAGATCGATCAATGCGACGGGCTCATGACGCCGGGCCTGTTGCATGGAGACGGCAAGGTTCATGGCAACGGTGCTGGCTCCGACGCCCCCCCTCACGCCGAGAACCGCGATTACTTTTCCGGACTGCAGTTCCAAACTCGACGATTTCCCTGCAAAGCGCTCTTCGAACCTGGCTAGAGCCGGTTCGACATCCTGTCTCGTCAGCGGCTGCGGCAGGAACTCCTTGACACCGACCCGAAACGCTTCCAACAGCAGCTGAGAATCCATGCGCGAAGCTGTCAGAAAGATTTCAAGATCCGGCGCCGTGCTCAGTAATTGGCGAACACGCTCGAATGTGTGCTGAGGGCGAAATTCATCCAGCTCAAGCAACAGCATATCGACCGCACCGGTCCCCTGGCCCTTGGCAATCAGGTAATGCAGCCTGCGCGAGATCATCTCTTCAAACGTTCGGCGGACCTCTTCGTTTCGACAATCGATCGACACTGAAATCAATCGAGCCATGCGACGTGTACTCCTGAGTTAGATGAGATCAAGCTATTCAACAAGCCCTGGAATCGTCGATAGAACCGGTCCATACGGTGGACCACCTCCGGTCGTATTCCCTTCGAAGATGTTGCACAGAATCGTCGCTGAGATCAGAAAGTTCGGCGCGCCCTGGACATTTGTGATCCGAGCTTCTGCGTAACCGATGATTGGAATCGCGCCGTTGGGCGGAGTACAGTCCGGGGATTGATACACAGGCACAAAGACATCCCAGTTTCCGTTGGCATCTTTCTTGGCATTATAGAGATTGATCAGGTTCGGGAAAGCGCTGGCCACATTACCATTGGTAAAATTCAGTGAGTCTCCCGGCGTCGTGGCAGGCGATTGATAGGTGCCGTTGGTCATCCCATCGATGATAGTTCTCAACGTGTTGGCGTTGGCCGGCGATTGATCGAACGTATGCCATGCCGAGCAGGCTTGCGGCGTCCCGTCATTCGGGTAGAACTTGATCGAGTCTCCGCAGCCGAACTGAGTGAAATAATACTCCGAGATCGCGAAGGGGACGTCCAACTGGCCAGGCGCCGTCTGTCCGACCGCTGTCATATCGGCCGTTGCCACCGCGCTCACGCTGACGCTCGTCAACCCGACCACGCCAGCGAGAAAGGTACTGATGGCCCCGTTGGCCGAAGAGTCGCGTCTCGCCCACACCCGTACGGCTTTGGGTTGATTGACCGTGGGGGTATGGATCCTGGTTGTCGGATTCCAGGTCCCGATCGCGATATCTGCGGCGTTGATGGTAATGGGCACGCCGGCTGCGGAATTCGCCACAGCAGTGGTTTGCACGGCGGCAACAATCGTCGCCTGATCCCCGCCTGCCAAGGTGTAGACCTGTTGTTCAGCCGGTGTCATGCTTTCGTACATGAGGCCGAGCGAGCGGGTCCCGGCCAATGCCGCCGCATCCGCTGTGTTCTGCAATTCATTTTTGGCGACAAGGGCATGACCGATGTCGATCGCCGCCGCCGCCACGGCCAGCAGTACTACGAGGAAAATGGCGGTCATCGCTGCCACCGCCCCATGCTCATTGTCGAGCGCATCGACGAGTCGTTTCGTTTTGACATTATTCATGACGCATCACCACCTGTGTCGTAATAACGAGTGGATTTGGAATTCCGACGACCGTCGGGATATAGGGAATCAGAAAGTTGTAGTTGTACACTGCTGTCACGGTCAGCATGTTTGGGCTGGCGAGCCCCTCACCGGTGGGAGTAAAGGTTACATCCGCCAGGTTGATGCCGGTTCCAGTGAGATAGTTGTTCGAGATCGAGGTAATTTCGCCGCCGGTTCTCTTGGGAGGTCCCTGTACAATACCGGCCCTGGCTCCTTCACGAGCCGCATTCGTGACAATTTCGCGGCCATACATCATCATGCCGAATTCAATAATGCCGAACAGGATCAACAGAAACACCGGCAGCAGAAGCGCAAATTCAGCCGCCACCACACCCCGCTCATTCAGTTTTTGCATACCTGTGGTCATGCTGGCCTCACTGCTCGTTATTTCGTTTGCACGCCGCTCGACACAATCGAGCGGGTGAATTCCGCATCGGGCTTTTCAAAAGTCTTGCGATACGTATTCATGGCCGTCGCATTCGCTTTCCCGTCCTGTCCTTCGACGGGCATCAGGTCTTCACCCGCCGTAGGATTCAGAATTTGACTGGCCCTCATCTGTTGATAGGCCGTTCCCCAGTTGGGGCTGATCGTCGTCGGTGAACAGGCTCCGACCATCAAACCCGCTGTTGCGATTAAGATCCCCAAGAGTCGTGTCATGGCTTTCTCCTTCTTCATTCCAATGAACAACAGTGAAACATGGCGTTACGGCATCATATGGCCGACACGGCCTTCCATTGCGCTGCCCATACTGATGCGATTGGATAACACTTCCGCCGCAGGCGACCGTTGTCCTGCCTTTCCACCGTGCCCACTCTTTTCGGCGAATCCCATCAAGTAGAACTCGAAGTCGTTCGGCTCCACGAAATAATCGGTCGGCAGGGTCTGTGCGTTCATATCGAGTGGCTTGACCAAATGTGGGGTCACGATGATCACCAATTCGGTTTCGCTCTTCTGGAACGAGCTGCTTCGGAACAAGGCGCCTAAGATGGGAACCTCACCGAGGAAGGGAACCTTTTTGACCGATTCCCTGACGTTGTCACGCAGCAACCCGCCGATGGCGAAGCTTTGTCCATCCGCCAATTCGATCGTGGTTGCCGCTCGCCTGGTCGTAATGGCCGGCACCACGAATCCTTGCGTTCGTAAGGCATTCGTAAAGTCCAGCTCTGATACTTCCGGCGCGACATTCAGGCTGATGTGTTTGCGGTCCAAGACATTTGGCGTAAAGACCAGCCCGACACCGAATTTCTTGAATTGGATCGTGACCAGGCCAAAGGCCTGTGGAACGGGAATCGGGAATTCACCTCCGGCGAGAAACGCCGCCTCTTGTCCACTCAACGCCATCAAGGTTGGCTTGGCTAATACTTTCAACGCATTTTCTTCCTTCAGCGCATCGATAAATCCGGTCCACGAAATGCTCCCGGTGTTGAACCCAACCGCACCCTGGATTGCTTGTGTAATCCCATTCGTCACCGTGGCCATCTGGCCCGCAGGATGGGCAAGACTGGCGATACTCGTTAAATTGGCCAGCATGGACAGGCCAAAGAAATCGTTGCCGATCCCGGTAAAATTGACTCCAAGCCGCTTGATCAACTCACGGTTCATTTCAGCCACGCGGACTTCCAACATCACTTGTTGTACTCCGCCAACCTGCATGGCATTCACGGTCTTCTTCGGCGCATAGGCCTCGGCCATGCTCAAGGCCCGGTTCAGATTATTGGTATTGGAAGCGGTTCCCGAGAGTGTAATGTGATCGTGATCGGAGGTGACCATAATGCCGTTTTCTTCCGGCAAGGTCTTATGTAGGTTTTCTTTCAAACGGGTGACATCCGGGGCGATCACCACGTCGTACATGCCCATCATCTTGCCACTCTCATTCCAGAGCGTGACATTCGTGACGCCGATCGTTTTGCCGGTCAAATAAATTTGCGTGGGAGACAGGACGACCGTGTCGGCCACTTCCGGATTGGCCAACGACGCCCGTTTAATCGCCACGGGCAGATCCAGCACTTTCGATTTCCCCACGGTCAGCTCGAGCTTTTGAATGTCGCGCTGCTCCGTGGTTCCCGCGGCTCGTTCCTGCCCAAACGCGTGGGTCTCGGTCAAGATTGTGAGAGCACAGCCCATGATCGTGATCGCATTGCGTAATTTCATCGGATGTATCCTCCAGACGTTTCCGAACTTTCCTAAATTTAGAATTTCACCGCATTCACCGACGTCCCCTTGATCACTTCGACGGTCACGGTCTGCACATCAGGATGCCCCTTGCTTCCAGGCAGCTCGGGATAGATCTTCAGAAAATTCAGCACTTTCTTCGGTGCATAGGCTTCAGCCACCGCCAGAGTCTGGCTCAGGTGCGACTCACTGGACACGGTCCCAAATACCGTCACATGGTCGTGGGTTCCCCTCAGACGTATATTCGTCTCATCCGGCAACAGCTCGGCGAGCTGTTGCTTCAACCGGACCAGGTCCACTCCGACATCCAGATCCAGGATGGCGAGCACCTGGCCATCTTGTCCCCACAAGGTGAGGTTCGTCGTGCCATAGCCCTTGCCTGTCACGTAGATCTGTTTCGGACTCAGCACCATGGCATCGGCGATCTTTGGATCAGCCAGCGATGCCCGCTTGATGGCGACGGGCATGTTGACCACGGTCGACTTGCCGACCACCAGGCTGAGTTGCTGAGCATCTTTTGATTGTGAGACGAGGTGGATACCCGTCTCCTTTGCCATGACTGCAGAAGGGCTAGTCAGTAAAACCCCGCTGCAAACCAGGACTCCTATCCATTGCGTGCGAGTGCGTGATCGATGACGTGTGAACTGCATTGCCATGCCTCCCTGACTCCTAGAACGTGATTTCCTTACGGACATCGCCCTTGATGATCTCGACTCGGAACCCGCCTTCACCGTTTGTCGCCGGCTTGGGTCGGTATGAATTTAAGAGCGATCCAACCTGAGCGCCCTTCGTCAACACCTTCTCGCTGTTGAGCGGATTCCGCAATGCGAGCCGCAGCTTTCCTTGAGTGGAGGCCAGAGCCAGCTTCTCCGCCTCATCCACATCAACCTCGACCGTAATCACCTGCACCGGTTTGGGCTCTTCGTCTTTGCCTTTTCGCTCCATTTGCGTGCCGGCTGCCAGGACCTTCACATTCTCCAAAATCATCTTCGCAATCGCATGGCCTTGTTTGCCCGCTTCCGGTTCGATCGTCACCATGACGTCTACGCGGTCAGCCGGCTTGATGAAGCCGGCAACACCGATGACATCATCGACTTTCACCGACATGGCCCGCTTGTTCGGGTCCGTCACCGCCGCCACTCCGCCGACCGCCCCCACCGGCGCCAGCTTTGATTCCAGAAGCAGCTCATTTCTTTTTAAATCCACAAGCACCACCCGGTCCTTAATCGCCTCCAACGTCGTAAAATGTCCTTCAGGAATGGCGCCGGGCGGAACCTCCTGCATCAGCATCATCTCGGGAGTGAGTTTCGTCCCCCAGGGAATATCCGCGTTCGCCACCAAGACCTGCACATTCTTGCTTGTGGGCAACGGCGCCGCCAGCAACCGGCTTTTCTCGTTCTGCAGCCATGAGAACACAAGGACGCTGGTTATGACTCCCAGGATTACCGCCAATCCGAAAAATACCAGAGGCCGATACCGCTTCATTGCCCATCCTCCTCTTCAATCGCTGCCATCCGATTTCTTGCTTGCGCTACGTTCATGAGTCTCATTGCCGCTGAATCAACCATAGCGGAATTCCGCGAAACGCCTACCCCCCGAAAGGACTGAGTCCAAGGAGAAACAGTAGGGTGCCGGCGGCGATCGCCAGCCCATAACGGAGTTTGAACGGCAACTGTAAATCCCCTACGCCGGTTGATCCCCCGGTCACGAACACGCCGTATGCCGCGAAGGCCAATTTTCTTGATGTGGCGGCGAGACCCCATTGATAGCCCAAGGCGCCGAGCGCATAAAGCCCTCCGGCTAAGACTGAAAGTATCGCGATGGAGAACGCTCCAGACGGGCCAACTATCGAGCCGATGGCCGCCATCAATTTCACATCGCCGGCTCCGATGGCCCTGCAGCCATAGGGAAGTACAAACAGCCCCATCCCCACGCCAAGGCCAGCCAGACTAAACAAGGCCCCGTCCAGTCCACCGATCCAGGCGTTAACGAGAAAGCCCATGCCCATTGCCGGAAAGGTGAGCCAGTTTGGGATACGAGACCATCGAAGGTCGGTATAGATGGCCGTGATTAACAGCGGCGTCAGAACTAGGATCAGCATGGATTGTGTCATGGTCTCTCAAATCTCCCTCGCATCACCTTCCGCTCGTGCTCAA
>JAOUHD010000096.1 GCA_029865345.1 Nitrospira sp. | reverse complement strand
ATGTCATGGCCGTGAGTGTGGCGGCACGCGATGTCACACGCGAGCATCTGCTGCGGGCCGCTGCGCGGCAGTTTGTCGAGGGGGATGTTCAACATTGGTGGCATCCTCCGTCCGGACGCGGTGTGCGAACCCGCATTTCCGACGATCTGCTCTGGTTGCCCTACGCGGTGATCCAGTTTCTTGAAGTGACGGGCGACATCACCGTGCTGGACGAAATGGTGCCCTTTCTGGAAGGGCCGGTGTTGGCTGAGGGACAACATGAATCCTATTTTGAACCAGGTGTGTCACAGACGCGCGCCACCCTCTTTGAACATTGTGCACGTGCGTTGGACCGGAGCCTTGTCGTCGGCAGTCACGGCCTTCCACTCATGGGTACCGGAGATTGGAATGACGGGATGAGCCGTGTGGGCCAGCAGGGCAAGGGGGAGAGTGTCTGGCTCGGGTGGTTTTTGCATACGGTGCTCTGGGAGTTCGCCAAGGTGGCGGCTCAGCGCGGGGAGCGTGCGCGTGCCGAAACGTGGCGGTTGCATGTGAGTGCATTGAAGGCCGCAATCGAGCGGGACGGGTGGGACGGCGAGTGGTACCGTCGCGCGTACTTCGATGACGGGACGCCACTTGGTTCCGTTACAGATCCGGAATGCCGCATCGATTCCATTGCTCAGTCCTGGGGAGTGATCAGCGGCGCGGCAGATCCGGACCGCGGCGCACGCGCCATGGCCGCAGTGGAACGGCATCTTGTGAACCGGCGGGATGGACTGATCCGTCTGTTGACACCACCCTTTGATCAGATGTCGAGGGATCCCGGCTATATCAAAGGCTATGTCCCAGGCGTCCGAGAAAACGGTGGTCAATATACCCACGCGGCGGTCTGGACCGTGCTGGCCTTCGCGGCATTGGGTGAAGGTGACAAGGCCGGCGAGTTGTTCCGCATGTTGAACCCTGTTCATCGTGTCTCCTCGCGAGCGAGCGTCCAGCGCTACAAAGTCGAGCCTTACGTCGTCGCCGGCGACGTGTACGGCGAGTCCCCACATGTCGGACGTGGGGGATGGACCTGGTACAGCGGCGCAGCCGGGTGGCTCTACCGGGCTGGAATTGAATGGATACTCGGTTTCCGCTTGCGCGGTGCTACGCTCTCCGTCGATCCTTGTGTCCCGCACCACTGGCCGAGGTACTCGATTCGTTTTCGGTATCATTCGGCGGTCTATGACATCACGGTGGAAAACCCGCACCATGTATGTCGCGGCGTGACGCTGGTAGAGCTTGATGGGAAACAAATAATCGGCCGCGACAATATTCCTCTCATTAAGGATGGCGAGCACCACATTCGTGTCGTGCTCGGATGATGGTCAGTCCAAGAGATGGTCAAGTCCAAGCGACCGTCGATATTTGCGGAAAGAAGAAATAGCGTGTCGGTTCCGGTTGCAATGACCAGTCTGGGTACCAGAAGATCATGGTGAGCGGCGAACTGGTACTACGAAATTGTAGATGGGGGGGGCCATGAGGAGATGGGAGAGCGCGCTAAGCTCTGTTAGGGAAGGCCGGAATAATTAAGAGTTTCAATTAGCTAGCGCTCAAAACGCAGAGGAATCCGGCTGGCTCCTATACGGCATTGTGAATTAGTCAGACCTTCCCGAGGTTGCAGGACAGGAATTAGGCGTGCTCTCTAGAATGTAACGGTTTTGCAACAGCTTCCAATTGACCCGACTCATCGATGGATCCCCTTTGCGCCCATCTGAGGGGAAGCTTAGGCGAGAATGGATGCATAAGTCGTGACGTAGAGTCGCAAACAATTGCCTGCAAACAATGCCCCTTCCAGGGAACTGACGGCATGGCGAGCTTGCTCACCTGAGCCCATTTCCACAAAACCATAGCCGGCAGATTTTTCACTGTGTTTGTGTCGGATGACATGGACGCGAACGACGGTGCCATAGGTTCCGAATAAGTCGCGGAGCTGACAATCAGAAGTCGCTTCTGCGAGGCCGCCGACATACAAGATGCAGTTACTCATGACCATGTATCATGTTGGATGCCGCGAGCATCTCCATCGATAAGAGCTAGCGCTCGTCTCGCGGTTCGAAGGGGCATAGGAGAGGACACCAAGTACTCCTGTGAGGTAAGGCAATGCAGCCGTACCGATAAGATTGTGAATGAGCCATTGGAGGAAGTTCTGAGCGGTGGATATGAGTATGTTTTCTCGCTTCACCGTTTATAGGTAGGGTATCGCTCAGATGCTGTTCCCTGCCTGGTCGGTCTTTCCACGGGGACTGGTACTGAATGATTTCTTTCTCCCGTCTGAGGCTTTGCTTGCCTTGGCAGTGGAACGCAAACGGGTATCTTCTCCAAGACTATGTCTTGCCAACGAAGCGACTTCGCGTCTGATGACCTCGATTGAGGATGTATTGTCGACCGAATTGGGATCAGTCAACCCTAGCAGTTGCCAGCGGATTTTCGGTTTATGAGCGGATTTTTTCTTTCCTGCTTTGCGACTTTTCCAAACTGAAGCGAGATTCATGGAGCGTCCTTCTGTACAAACTGTACAAACACGAAGCTCAAGTCAGTGGCTGTCTGACAGAGAAACTCAATAGCTCTGTTTCAGCTCCACTAATGGACCTGCCACGCTATCTGGATGTCTGCCTCTACCATTCAGGCGGAGGAGCATCAGGTTGGTGATGTTACCCAGACTATCTTGCCAACACTGGGAGTGAGTACGAGGAGTGCACGGAGAGGACAATAGCTTGCAAGGTAATATCTTATAACATGTAATTTGTGAAGGAGTCAAACCTCGCTACAAGGCTCATGGTAGAGGAGTAGGCGACAAGATGCATGAACTATCAATTGTCTAGTCTTTCGAATCTATTGAGGAACTGGTTGACGCCAGGGCGGCCATGTTGTAAGGTAACACTACATTTACCTCGTGGTTGTCCGGCGAGGAGATGTACAAACTATATCGGACTTCGCGATCGCATCGCGACCAGGTCCAGTTTGGAGTTGCACCCTTCTCGGTTGTCTCTCCCCTCGGTTCTCTGATCCCGTCATAAATGCGATCATACTGAAAGGATAGCGTAGTGAATACCTCTGTTCACGCCAATTTTCACGCCCTCGGTTTGTCCGAGGGGCTGCTCCGGGACCTGGCTGATGCCGGGTTCGCATCACCCACGCCCATTCAAGAACAAGCCATTCCGCCCGCGCTCGCTGGGCGAGATGTCATTGGATGTGCCCAGACCGGGACGGGTAAAACCGCAGCCTTTGTCATTCCAATCGTCGAACGACTCGCTGCATTGCCGAAGGGGCAACCGCAGGCATTGATCTTAGCGCCAACCCGTGAGCTGGCATTGCAGACCCTGACGACGATTGATAAGCTTGGCCGGAGTCGGCGCATTTCCGCGACCGTCATAGTTGGAGGCGCCGATATGCAAGCCCAAGTACGGGGGTTGCGACAGCGACCAGACATCTTGATAGCGACGCCTGGGCGTCTTCTGGATCACATGTGGAACGGCACGATTGTCTTGTCGTCTATGAAGATCTTGGTGTTGGATGAGGCGGATCGGATGTTGGATATGGGCTTTGCGCCTCAGATCAATCAGATTCTTGATGCGTTGCCTGAAGAGCGACAGACTCTTCTCTTCTCGGCCACCCTGCCGACAGATCTAGCTCGATTGGTTCAAGCCAATGTGAAGAATCCGGTGCGCGTCATGGTCGCGCCGTCTGCCACGACAGCTGATGGGGTCACGCAGGGGATCCATTACACCTCCCACGGCGAGAAGCCCGATCTTCTCTTGTCGTTATTGAAGGCCGATCAGGATACGGCTCTGGTGTTCACCAGGACGAAGCACCGTGCCGATCGGTTGGGGCGTATGCTGGGTAGCGAAGGCCATCGAGTGGCTGTGTTGCATGGAGACCGGAGTCTCTCACAGAGGCGCGCCGCGCTAGAAGGTTTTAGACGTGGGTCATTTCGGGTGCTGGTCGCGACGGATATTGCTGCACGAGGGATCGATGTCGCGAACATCGGCCACGTGATCAATTTCGATCTACCCAATTGCCCAGAAGATTACGTCCATCGTATTGGCCGCACGGCTCGAATGAAGACAACCGGCCGCGCCACAAGTTTTGTGACAGGTGAAGACCGGCAGCAACTTCGAGATATTGAGCGCCTCTTGGGACATGCAGTCCCGCTTGCGCCGGGAAGCAGAACTTCGTTGCCGGTGATGCATGGCGAGGATAGTCGGGCACATCGGGACGAGCATTCCGCTCCAAGTCGCTCGAGGTTTGCCAGCCGACACCGCCGTCCGAACCCCAGGGGAGATCACGCCGAGCCATCCTCGCGCAATGCCTCGC
This sequence comes from Nitrospira sp., assembly GCA_029865345.1. Classification (GTDB taxonomy): domain Bacteria; phylum Nitrospirota; class Nitrospiria; order Nitrospirales; family Nitrospiraceae; genus Nitrospira_D. The sequence continues at coordinate 7,516 of JAOUHD010000096.1, read as the reverse complement.
CTGCAATACGTGCATAAGTTTCGAAAATAGTTCCCAAACGACCCCTCGTGAGATACTCTGTGTCTCACGAGGTGGATGTGGACCCGTCTTTACACGGCGTGCGAGTGGGCCCTGAGGCATCGATCAAGCCTGGTGATCAGATCTCACTCACCCTTCGATTATCCAATGACACTGTTCCTGCTGTTATTGCACTCGCCGTGGTCCGCCTGACCAAGTGTTTGGTCAATGGGCTAGCCAGCAAATGGCTGGCTCAGCCGTCACGTAAATGGTTGACCTAAGGCAACAAGGCTGCAGGCTTGGCGAAAGAGGAAACAATATGGAAGATCTAGATTTGAAGGCCATCACTGGACAGAATACCTCACAATTACGCAAACACCTCCGCGTACGAGTGCCGGCTCCATTTCCTTGTTCATTGGCCCGCGTCGGTGTGATCAGAAAGGGGGCCGTCGAACAGGGGTTAGGGATAATTTTTGACGTGTCCACTAAAGGGGCACGTGTGATGACGGAAGCGGTGATTACGCCAGGAGACCGAATCGCCATGAATCTTCGCTTTCCAGATCAGACAACCGCAACGGTCATCGAAGCCGCGACGGTTCGGTGGGGTAAAGAGTACACCTATGGTGTGGAGTTTGAGGGACTCTCGCCAGCCGTGAACAAATATCTCCAGAGCGTCATTACACACCTCTCCCAGTCTGGGCCGGTATTGACGGCCTGACGTTCACCTCTGTCACCTCGCGAGTGTCAATCGTCCTCAACTGTACTATGGGCGTTCAGCAGGCACTGATTTACCCCTTTAGGGGAGAGCCACGAACTGTTTTCGGAAGGTGACGACTTTGACGAGGTAGTCCCTCGTTTCCTGGTAGGGGAGGTTGTTGCGTAATCGGTCGTAGACTGCTGGTGGTTCAAGGTTATTAATTTGATTGAGGGCAGTCCTGTTGTCACTCGCAAACGTTTTAAAGACATTTCGTGGGCCTGTGTTATAAGCCGAGATGACGCAATATTCTCGCGAGACCTCATTCCCGATGTCTTCAAGCAGATTGTAGGACAGGACATTGAGATAGGCACTGCCTAACTCAATATTGTTCTCTGGATCGAAGAGATATTCACGCGATGGAATCGTATCCGTTCCCTTTGCTTTTCGGTAGGCATCTCGCCCGCCACTGGTCGGTACGAGCTGCATGAGCCCATAGGCGGGGGCGGAACTAACAGCGAAGGGGTTGAAGTTGCTTTCCGTTCGAATAACAGCAAAAATGAGGCTTGGGCTGATCTTGAATTGCTCCGCAAATCGGGTAACGGTGGCTCGGTATTTTTCCGCTTGCTTGTTCGAGAAGTTTGCCACCATCTTGATTTCGGCGATCAGTGCTTGCTTTGCCCCCCCGTTCATGTCCACCGTCCGCGTCTTTGCGCCCTCGATCGTTGATGTTGCGAACGCTTCCGCTTGTGCCGGGGTGCGGATCGACTGTCCTTGCTGATCCTGCACCAGTCCCAATAAATATGGAGGCCGGTCACTGGTCAGCGTGACGGGCTTGTCGGAAAAAAGATCGACGGAGCGTGGATCGTCGGGTGTGAGCAAGGTTGTGATGATCGCGTTTTTCAAGCTCTCTTTCGGTGCTTTGTCATCCAAGGTTTCTACGGTGATCGTCCCATTGTCGAAGTCGACGATGGTTCGGCTCATGTAGTTCTGGGTGTACTTCACGTACTTCTTCTGTTCCGGGACCTGTACTTCCTTCTCGCCCCAGGTTTGTCGGACGCGTCCGGTCAATGCGGTCATGAGGGTGTTGAAATCACGTTGAATCGTCCGCAGATCTCTGATCACGGATTCGGGGTCTCGCTGATAGGCGTCGACGCGCTCTTTGAGGATGAGTTTGGGGTCTTTGCCCGTGGCAATGTCGAGCACGGTCCTGCTAGTTCGGCTCCCGAGTACCCGTTCAGCGTTTGTGAGTACACGGTCTGTGGATTCACATCCCGTGAGAATGAGTAGTGGGGCCAAGAAAAGCGACGTGATTCGTATCATAAGTATTCAATACTGCGCGGCGCATTCTACATGGTTGTGGGGAGAGAGTGAAGGGGGCTGACCCCAGAAAGCAGGGTGTATTGAATAAAGTAGAAGGCCTATTTGATGGCGACCGCTTTGACTTCTTTGTTGGTTGTAAGGCCTTGTAAGACTTTTTGAATCCCGTCCTGCACCAGCGTTGTCATTCCCTCTTCAATTGCGGTTTTGAGCATATCCTCGGTGCGCGATTTCTGCTGGATCATTCGTTTCATCTGGTCTGTGCCCAGCAGAAGTTCGTGCAAGGCGACCCGTCCCTTAAAGCCTGAACGGTTGCACGTTTCACAGCCTTTCCCACGGGAAAGGCGGAATGTATTATCTTGCTTGATACCGAGCTTGTCCCAATGCTCAGGCCCGTAACCCAGTCGGAGTTCTTCGTACTCCTCTTTGCTTCCGATGTACTGCTCTTTGCAGTCTTTGCAGATTCGACGAGCCAACCGTTGTGCCAGCACACCCAGCATGGCATCGGCAAAGCTGAATGGATCGCAGCCCATGTCGAGCAGGCGAGTAACCGTTTCGACGGCGCTGTTGGTATGCAGCGTGCTCATCACGAGATGGCCGGTGAGCGACGCTTCAATGCCGGTATCGGCCGTCTCTTTATCCCGCATTTCTCCTACCATGATGACATCGGGGTCGGCGCGGAGAAATGCGCGCATAGCAGTGGAAAAGGTGAGGCCAATCTTCGGCTGTACCTGCACTTGGCGCAGGCCATACTGTGTGATTTCGACCGGGTCTTCGGCAGTCCATATCTTGATGTCCGGGGTGTTAATGTTGCCTAGGACTGAGTGCAGCGTGGTTGTCTTTCCAGAGCCCGTCGGACCGACGCAGAGAATGATGCCATAAGGCTTTTCTGAAATCTCTTTCAGCATTTTGAGGTTCCGATCCGAGAACCCCATTTTATCGAGAGGCAGTGGTTCGCTCGCCGCGAGGATACGCATGACCACGTCTTCGTTGTATCCGGCTGTGGGGAGGGTCGCAACGCGGAGTTCGATTTCTTTTGTCTCCGAAAGTTTGAATTTGATCTTTCCGTCCTGAGGTTTGCGGCGCTCGGCAATATCCAGGCTGGCCATGATCTTGAGTCGGGAGACGATTGCACGGCGATAACTCTGCGGAATCTTCATGTACTCGAAACATTCTCCATCGACTCGGAAACGGACCAGCGTTTCGCGTTTTTCTCCGTACGGTTCGATATGAATGTCCGACGCACTCTGCCGGTAGGCATCGGCAATGATTTGGTTGGCTAGGCGGACGATTGCGCTGTCGTTTTCGTCGAGTCCTCCGCCTGCAGACTCTTCAGTTGCTTCGGACTGCGCCTCTGTCACCAGTTCGCCGAGAATATCGGACACATTTTCATCGAGTTTGCGTCCTCCGCCGGTGTCACTCTGCCCGGTCGCGGAACTCAAAAATTGGGCGATGTCCCGGCGAAGGCTGACGGCGAATCGAATGTTAAGACCTGGAAAGGTCCGCTTGATGTCTTGAACGCGGTCAAGATCTCCCGGATCGTCGGTCAGGATTTCGATGGCCGTACGATCTCGCTTGAGCGGCATCCAGTGGTTCTTCTTGAGATAGTCGACATTAAGGTTCTTCAGTAATTCCACGTCGACGATGGTGCGTTCGCTGTATTCGATATAGGGGCACTTATGAAATTGGGCGAGCGATTTGCCAATGTCGAGTTTCGGAATCTTGTGTTTTTCGATGAGAAGACTCTCTAGATCGCTCATCCCTTTCCGCGAGTCGGCTATGGCCTGGTCGAGTTCATTTTGTGTGATGCGGTTATTGCTGACTAAGAGATCGAACTTCGTCGGGTTCTTTTTTGAGATCTTACGGAGGTTGAAGAACGTAATGCCGAGCGCTTTTGCAATCTCATCAACGGCCTCTTCATCTTTTCGAGTAAATCGACTGCCGCTTTTCTTATTAAGGAGTTGCAGTACCCCCATCAAGTATTTGTTGTCGGCTACGATCGGATACGTCAGGACCTGCTTGGTTCTGAATCCGGTTCGTTTATCATAGGATGTATCGTGGAGCAGGGACGGATGAATGCCTTGAAGTTCTGGGATGTTGTACGCGTCGGCAATGTTAACAGGGCGAAGATATTTGGCACAGAATCCGGCGAGACTTTGTTCAGTGATGGGGATGCGGACTTCCTCTACACCATCGATGTGAGGAACTTTTGAGAAGATTTCCTTCTTCTCTGTGTCGAATGCGAAAAGAGTCAAATCCTCTGCGTCGAACAAACTTAAGATGTCTTTATGCAAGTCCAAGAGGATTTGATCAAGGTTGCTGGCCGCATGAATTTGGGTGGTAATATGTTTCACATGTTCGGCATGTTCGACCTTGTGCTGCAATTCCTGAAGATTCTGAGTCATCGGCTTGGCTTGCATCCGGCTGCGCTTTCTCTGCGGTTGAGACGTGAATCAGTCAGGTGATGCGCTGGATTAATGGGTGCCTGGTCATCAAAGTTTGTGAACTGAGACGCCGAGTCTCAGTCTAAACGAACAGGTCGGGAAGGCAAGGAAAAGGCACTTTTTGTCGGTGTATTCCTGAAAAGTGAGACCGATTCTGCTCTGGAACTAAGCCAGAGGTCAGTCCACGGATGGATGGGCTTCAAAAGAAAGTTGCTTGAGGTGGGCGACAAGCTCACTGGGTGCGATGTGGGATTTGATCCCGGTTCGTCGAATCTTGACTTCTACAACGCCGTTCGCAAGGCCTTTGTCGCCGATGACGAGTTGGAATGGGGCGCCGATCAGATCCGCGTCATTGAATTTAACGCCGGCGCGATCGGTACGGTCGTCCCACAAGACCTCGATGCCTGCCGCTATTAAATCGATATAGAGACGTGCGGCGGTTTCGGTCGTCTTTTCTGATTGGCTGACTGTCAGGAGGTGGACATGGAATGGTGCGATGGGAAACGGCCAGATGATGCCCTTCTCATCGTGGTTTTGCTCGATCGCCGCAGCGGCCGTCCGACCCACGCCAATGCCGTAGCAACCCATAATGGCAAGGCGCTCCTTGCCCTGATCGTCGAGGATGGTGGCATTCATTTTCTGGCTATACTTGGTGCCGAGTAAGAACACCTGTCCAACTTCGATACCCTTGGCGAGTGTCAGCGCACCTGGTCCTCGGGGAGAAGGGTCACCGGCTTGCGCATTGCGAAGATCGGCAAACTGTTCGGCGGTGAAATCACGGTCGAGATTGGCATTTTGGTAGTGCGTATCGGCTTTGTTGGCACCGATGACGACGTTTTTCATTCCCTTAATGGCGTGATCCGCCAGGATTCGTGCGTACTGCAGGCCGACTGGTCCGGCGAATCCTGGAGGGGCCCCTGTGACATGTTGAACCGTCACGGGATCGGCCAACGCCACATCGGTCACCTTAAGCAAACGAGCCAATTTGACCTCGTTCACTTCATGATCTCCCCGGATCAGCACGGCGACAGTTTCGGTGCCTGCGCGGTACAGCAGTGTCTTCACAAGTTGACGGGGTGTAATCTGCAAAAAGGCTGTGACCTCTTCCACCGTCCGTCGCTGTGGCGTATCGATTGGCGTCAGGGGGCGAAGGGGGGTGGTGTCGACATCAGATGGAGGAAGCACTTCCGCCCGTTCAAGGTTGGCGGCGTAAGAGCCCTGGTTGCTGTATGCCACCATCGCTTCGCCGGTATCGGCCAAGACCATGAACTCGTGTGAGACGTCCCCCCCGATGAGACCTGTGTCAGCTTCAACCGCCCGGAAGGTGAGGCCGCATCGTGTGAAGATTCGAGTGTAGGCGTCGTACATGTTCTGATAGCTGACCTTAGCGCCAGCCTCATCGACGTCGAAACTATAGGCATCCTTCATGATGAATTCCCGCCCTCGCATGAGCCCAAATCGCGGGCGGATCTCGTCTCGAAATTTGGTTTGAATCTGGTAGAAATTGAGCGGGAGTTGTCGGTAGGATCGCACTTCTCGTCTGAAGAGATCGGTAATGACTTCTTCATGCGTTGGGCCTAGACAAAAATCCCGTTCGTGACGATCCTTGAATCGGAGAAGCTCCTTCCCGTAGTAGTCCCATCGGGCTGTTTCTTTCCAGAGTTCAGCAGGGGATGCGATCGGCATCAGCAGTTCCTGTGCGCCGGATCGGTTCATCTCCTCTCGAATGATCTGCTCGATTTTGCGGATCACACGGAGACCGAGTGGAAGATAGGTATAGATGCCGGCTGCTACCTTTCGGATCAGTCCGGCACGCAGCATCAATCGGTGGCTGACGGTTTCTGCTTCGCCGGGATCGTCCCGCAGCGTGGGGATGAGTAACTGGGATGTTTTCATGGGAAGGTTAGTGGGAGAAGATGCGTTCCAAGTCATTCCAGAAAGCGAAGATCATGACCCCAACCAACAGAACTAACCCGACCTGTTGGGCAACCTCCCGTTGGCGTTCAGCGAGTGGCTTGCGCAGAATGCCCTCAATCAGGAAAAAGAGCAAGTGGCCGCCGTCGAGGATCGGGATCGGCAGTAAATTGAGGACACCGAGGTTGATGCTCAAGATGGCGATCAGGAACACGACACTGGAGGCGCCCTGGGAAGCCGCTTCACCGGAAATATTGGCGATCGTCAACGGTCCACCGATATTCTTGCTCGAAATATCTCCCACGATCATTTTATAGAGCCCGATCGCAGTCAATTCAGTCCATCCCCACGTGGCTTCTAGTCCTTGATACACAGCTGCTGCCGCGTTGTCGGAGCGCATCAACGAACGGCCAGGTCCCGCGATGCCGATCTTTCCCACTTCGAGAGTCTGTCCGTTAATCGTCACTTTTTCACTAGTCGGTGTGACGGTCAGTGCGGTACGTTGTCCGTCGCGGAGAACTTCGAGTTTGAGAGGCTTCTGCGGGTGTTCCCGTACATGAGTCGTCATCTGCGCCCAGGTATAGATAGCTTGGCCATCGATCGCGACTACTCGATCGCCTGGCTTGAACCCGGCCAGGGAGGCGGGCAATCCTGGCATAACCGAGGTGACGAGAGGAGGCGTTTCTTCAACGCCGATCGTATACAGCGGTTCGTTGCTGCTGGCCCCCTCTCCAGTGATTGGGATAGGAGTGGCTGTCAGTGTCTTTAGCTGATCGTCTCGTCGGACTTCGAGTAAAACAGGCTGGCCCTTGCTCCTGGAGATGAGATCCAATAACTCTGTTTTGGTCGAGATGTCTTTGCCGTTGATCTTGACGATGCGGTCTCCAACTTCCATCCCTGCCATTGACGCGGGAGAGCCGGGAGCCAGGGCCTCGACATCAGCGCTCAGATCGTGAAACGTTGGGACAAACAACGGCGCACCAGTGGATAGCCATCCGGCGAAAATCAAGTAGGCCAGAATGAAATTAAACCCAGGGCCAGCCGCGACGATAAGAACCTTTCCCCACAAGCCCTGATGCGAAAACGATCGCCGCTGGTCCTCAGGTGTTGTGGCCTCCGTCTCATCCTCGCCAAACAACTTGACGTA
>JAOUHD010000095.1 GCA_029865345.1 Nitrospira sp. | reverse complement strand
GTGCGTGCGTTTCTAGACCGGTATCACTATCATCGACCACATCTCGGGTTATCCCCGATGCGGCCACCGTTGTCGCAAAGCGATGGAGAACAGGACGGACTGTCGGATATTTACGGAGAATAGTGCGTTAGGAGACGAACCGATTCCAGTTCGCATATGGCCTGCGTCGATACAAGCCCTCGACGTCCACGAGAAGCGGATACCCCGTTGACTGAAGCAGATGCGCCACAAGCTTCAGCGGGAATCCGACCACGGTCGTATAGTCACCGATGATCCGTTCCACTAGGTCTCCACCGAGTCCTTGGATCGCATAGGCTCCGGCTTTGCCTAGCGACTCCTCCGATGCAAGATACTGTTCATACGCGTGTTCGAGGTCCGCTTTCATCCAGACTTCCGCCGTGGCCACCTCTACTGATTCAATATGCCGCTCTCGGTCGCATAAGGCGACGGCCGTATGGACCTGATGGGAACGGCCAGCCAGACGTGCCAGCATGGTGCGTGCATCTGCAAGATCGACTGGCTTCCCGAGTAGTTGGCCATCGAGATCGATCACGGTATCACTGCCGAGCACAAGGGCTCGTGGCCTCACACATGCCACGGAGCTCGCCTTTTCACGCGCGAAACGCCTGACCTGTTCAATGGGTGACAACCCGACCGTGGGGTGTTCGTCAAACTCCGACGGGCACACCTCGAAGGAAAGGCCTAGCAGTGCCAGGAGTTCTTTGCGGCGTGGCGAACTCGACGCCAGCACTAGCTGCATCGTGAGACCAACAGGCTTGGTTCTTCGGTTGGTTCAGCCTGGGGCAGGTCAATAACGGCTGCGGGGCGATCGTGAAATTCTGCGAGGAGGGCCTGGAGCTCTTCGACGGACGAGACTCGCACCATCTGCGCGCGCAGGGAGGCAGCATGAGGAAAGCCTTTGCAATACCAGCCCAGATGCTTGCGCATGCGGTGAAATTGCTGTGCGCCAAAGAACTGCGTGAACTGACGGGCATGCTCGACTAAGACCGCGAACCGTTCGTGCAGCGGACGCGCACAGACATCCGATCCAACCTCAGGATCGCGTACACCACCGACTCCTATGCGAGCCCGCTCCTTTGCGCGAAAGAACCACGGCGCGCCAAGCACCCCCCGCCCGACCAACACTCCATCGACTCCGGTGTCACACACTCGTCCGGCGATGTCGTCAAGACGCTGAATGTCCCCATTTCCCAATACCAATGTCGTGGTTCCCCGCGCGAGTGCGGCAGCGCGGGCAATGGCCGACCAATCCGCCGTGCCGCGATACATTTGCTGGAGCGTTCGTCCATGGAGCGAGAGCACGGCCGGCGATTCCAGTAAAAGTTGTTCGACCCAGTCTTCAACCGTGACCGAATCGTACCCAATCCGCGTCTTCACGGATAGCGGCAGTCGCCGCCGTGGGGAAGGACTCGTGTCACCGCGCTGTTGATTGAGACGTTCAAACATGGCAATGCGCGCCGGCTTCAACCCTGCTTGTTCAAGCGTCTGTCCGTCGGCCCAATCCTCGATGCCCCGTTTGGCTGCCTGCATGATTGCGCGCGCCAGTTCCGGCGTGCGGATCAGCCCGGCGCCGGATCCCGACGACGCCACACTCTTCGACGGACACCCCATGTTGATGTCCAGCCCATCAAAGCCCAGCTCGCACACCACCTGTGCCGCCAAATAGAAACGCTCCGGATCTTTCCCATAGAGCTGCGCCACGATGGGACGCTCTCCCTCGCTGTACCGAAGCGTCTCCAAGCACTTCTCCGGTCCATGACAGATGTCATGGACATGCGTAAATTCAGTAAAGCTGACATCCGGCTTCCCTTGCTGCGCGATGACCGATCGGAAGCAAGCATCGGTGACACCATCCATTGGAGACAATCCAATGATCGGACGTGGGAGATTCAACCAAAAGCTCATATCAGCTCTCGTACACTGGAACACCGGGTTCGTTGGCAAAGCGGTACGCTCGGCGAAGGTCCTCGGCTTCTCCTTCGGCAATGCTGTGCAACTCTGGCATCACCTCCTGGACAAACTCTACAAACCGGTCGACCTTCAGCAGGAAGAAATCGTACGTACCGACGAAAGTCCGTGGCTCACGGAACCAGAATGCCACAAACCCATCAAGCGGCATATCGTGCTCTCTAAGCCGACGACAGGATTCTACAAACATGTCCTCTACCTTTCCTCCCCAGTGAAGAATCTCATATGGGAGATAGACGGAACGATAGAGGTCCAACTCTTGGATGTTGGCGCTGTCTTGGCTCCATTCTGCTCCCGCTGGCTCCATTGCTCCCGCCACAACTCGTGCATATCGATCGTAGGCCTCTGTAAGATTTTGTGTGCTCGATGTCGACATTAGCCCTTCCGACAGTGCGTATGCCTCGGAATCCGGCACGACCTGCTCGCTGTTGCTCAGCTGGCGGAACAATACCCCATAACGACGGGTGAACGTCATGAATTCATCCACGATCAATTCGACTGGTTTCGTATCCACCTCCAGGGCCAGACCTTTGAGGCTGGTGAGCTGTGGATGGCATAAAATCTGATCGAGCATCTCGAACAAGACGGCCGGAATCGGAGCGGAATGGGCATCGACCCAGGCAGGAAGCGCGGCATCGCTTATATCACCCACCAGTCGTGACGCGAGGGCTCGGTCTGATTCATGAATGGCCAGACCCGCCACGTGAATCTCAACCACACGGTCCATGGGAAACTCGTCGAGAAAAACCTCGACAAATCGTGTGAGCGACATGGTCCGATGCGCGCCGGAATAGCGAAACACCGTCCAGAGATGGCCCACGTCCAAGACCAACCCACAGGAAGCCTGTTCGCTGATGGCCTGAAAAAACATTGGGATAGACATTGTCCCAGCGACAAAGTACGTGAGGGGCGGCATTTCAAGGAGCATCAGTGGCGTGCTCCCATTAGCCAAACGACACCGTTGATCAAGCAGACGTTGGATCAATCGTGTATTATCAGCCACCACGTTCGCGCTTAACGGCGTATAGAGCGGGGGAAGGTAGGTCCCGTAGTGATAGCCGGCGAGATATTTTGTCGCACACTCATGATTCAGCCAGGCACTCTGCAAGATTACCAGTTGTTCTGCAGCCTCGGAGATTTCTTGTCCAAACGCCGTCGAATCGGCCATCTGGGGTTGAGTGACCCACAACCCTTCGCCATGATATGTCAGTAGACCGTCGCCGGCCGCTTTCCTGGTGGATGCTAACGCCATCGATGTCGTACGGAACACTTCAAGGTAGGCAGGCGGCACTTGACGTTCTTGTAGAGTTCCCCGCAAGCTAGAAAGGTCCGGAGCATGAATATCGACGGAAAGCCCTAACCCATGCACCGGAATGGTCCCGAGCCGACGAATGAACTCCCTATGATAAGGCCCACTCGACGCCATCATTTCTCTCTTGCCGACAGTCAAAATTCATTCCTAGTGTATGCCGGCAAACCTTTGAATGACAAGGCGTTCAACCTCTTATGGCCCCCTTGGACCTTCTGCTATACTTGGCATACATTGCGGCCAGGAGGGGGGCAGATTCGTGAGAAAAAAGGACCTCGCTGAGGAATGGCAGACACGGACAGTCAAGGGCCAAAAGCCACGGATCACCAGACCATACTGGTTGCACACATGATGACACCCGGCGTAGTCCAAGTGCCGGGAGACGTCTCGGTCACTGAAGCCGCGTCGCTTTTGGAACGCGAACGCATGCCCTGCCTCTTGGTCAAGGATACTGAGTCTCGTTTCGGACTCATGACACCGACCGACATCGTCAAAAAGGTCGTTGCGCAGGGCCTCGAGCCGGATGACATTGAGGTCCGAGCCATCATGACACGACCAGTCCAATTTATCGAGTACGATCGAGCGATGGACGAGGCGTCAGCGCTCATGATGTCCTCTGGGACACCGATCCTCATCGTTACAAAACAAAATCAACCGGTCGGCGTCCTCACCGCGAGAGACCTGGTCCTTTCTCCAAAGCGATGCGCGACAAGCATCTCAGCCACCATCAGTATACTGGATGGAGAGAGTATGGGAAGGGAACATCAGGTCGCCATCTCACAGCTCAGCCATGCAGGCGCCTCGGTGGAATCTCCCGCGCTGGTGCTGCCGGGAACTAAAGTGCTGTTGAGCTTTTCTCTCTCTGAGATGATGAGTCCCTTGACCATCCGAGGGAGCATCTTGAATAACACAGGCATTGAGCCGATATCCGGCGCCACCTGTTCCCTCACCGCCGCACCTCGAGGTATAGAGATACAATTTATCGACCTCTCTCCTGCAGATCAGTCCAGAATCAAAGCCTGGGTGCTGGCCCAGCTTCCTAAATCGTTCGACCCTTCCTAGACTGGATCAGATCCCGTCAATCTTTGACCAACCTCCGATCCATTGGTACAATTTCATGTCTCACTCAATGGAAAGGGTAGCTATGAATACAACCGGTAAGTCTTCGCAGGGTCGATCCCGCCCCGTTTTATCGCGGGATGAGATTCTTCATCAGGTCAGCACCCTTCTTGATAGCCCAGAGGATGACCTGCATGCCGCGCTCATGCGAGAGCTCCTGACGGGAATGTTGAAACTCCATGACGCACACTTAGATCTCTTGGATGTGAAAATCGTGAACCGTGCGGTCAAAGAACTGCGTCATGCATTCGGCGTCTTCAACGGCTATCGGAACCGGCAGAAAGTCAGCATTTTTGGCTCAGCGCGAACCCCCTCCGACGATCCCAATTATCAACTCGCCCATCAATTCTCCCAAGGCATCGTCCGGGCAGGGTTCATGGTCATCACCGGCGGGGCAGATGGGATCATGCGCGCCGCCCAAGAGGGTGCCGGACGCGAGAACAGCTTCGGCGTCAACATCATGCTGCCCTTCGAACAAGGTCCGAACTCCACGATCGCCGATGACCCAAAGCTGATTACCTTCAAATACTTTTTCACCCGCAAGTTGATGTTCCAAAAGGAAGCCAACGCCATCGCGCTCTTCCCTGGCGGGTTCGGGACGCACGACGAAGGTTTTGAAATCCTCACGCTCGCCCAAACCGGCAAGAGTGATCCGCAACCGATCATCTGTCTTCAGGCCCCCGGCTGCGATTATTGGGACGATTGGTCGGCTTTTGTGACGAGGCAACTGCTGAAGCGCAAGCTCATCAATGAAGAGGACATGAGTCTCTTCTCAATCGTCACGACCGCAGATGCAGCTGTGAGCCAGATCATCAGATTTTACCGCCGTTATCATTCTATGCGCTTTGTGGGACGAGAGCTGGCAATGCGACTCAAGCAGGCCATTACGCCTGAGCAACTCGAACAGCTCCGGGAGCGATTCTCCGATCTCCTATCGGACGGCACGTTCGAACTTCGCGGCCCACTCACGGAAGAATTGGACGAACCGGCTCTGCGTGATCTCCCTCGACTCGTGTTCACTTTTAATCGACGCAACGCCGGCCGACTTCGCCAATTGATCAGTCACCTGAACGAGTTGTGAGCCATGCCGCACCGGTCGGTATGAACGCGACAGATGCCTTTTAGTCCTGACTTGGGCATGCTATTCTCTCCCAACTCTTATGGGTAATGTATCTTCAGCACCTCCATTCCATGGTTCTCCGGACATTGTTCTGTACCATGCCGAATGTTCCGATGGGTTTGGGGCGGCCTGGGCCCTCTGGAAAAAGTTTCCGAGTGCGAGTTTTTCACCAGTCAAACATGGCCACCCGCCCCCTCCCGATCTCAAGGATCGCCGTGTCGTGATCGTCGATTTCAGCTACTCTCGACCGATCCTGGAAGCCATGGCCTCCGAGACCAAGGAACTTCTCATTCTGGATCACCATATCACCGCCGAACGGATCTTGGACGGCTTTTCAAACGCGTACTTCGATCAAACAAAGTCCGGCGCCGTCCTAAGCTGGGAATGGACCCACCGCACGCCGGCTCCCTGGCTGCTTCAATACATTCAAGACAAGGATTTATGGACCTGGGCTTTGCCGAACAGTCGCGAAATCAACGCGGCCTTGGCTTCCTACCCATTTGATTTCACTGTATGGGATCGCTTTACTCAGTCGACGCTCGAGCAGGAAGGCCGAGCCATCTTGCGGTATGAACAGGAACTGGTCGGCAAACTCGCGGCACAAGCCGCTCTGGTTGAATTCCAGGGGGTGGTCGTTCCCTCCGTGCAAAGCGCCATTCTCACGAGCCAAATCGGCGAACGGCTCTCGCCGCATCATCCTTTTTGCCTGATCTGGCATGACCGCGATGGTCGTCGCTATTTCAGCATGCGGTCCCGAGCCGACGGGACTGATGTTGGGACCATTGCCGCCTCGTTTGGCGGCGGGGGCCATACCCATGCAGCCGGCTTTTCCGTTCCGCTGGAGACAGATGGGACTCCTCCGAGTGATCCTAGATTGCCTCGTGTGTTCCGAGAACGTCGCCAGACAGCATAGCCACAGACCCTCATGATTCCTCTCCACGACGATAATCCCACTCAACGGACTCCCATCGTCACGATGATCTTTATCGGCATCTGTGTCGCGGTGTTTCTCTATCAAGTAAATCTTCCCCATGAGGCTGCCGAGCTCTTCGCATTTCAATACGGCGCCATCCCTGCCATTGTCTTCGGCCAGGCTTCGCTTCCCGAGGAAGCCGTTGCCTTTCCGGCATCCCTCAGCCTGGTGACCAGCATGTTTCTTCACGGAGGCTGGATGCACCTACTCGGGAACATGCTCTACCTCTGGATTTTCGGCAATAACATCGAAGATGTGATGGGTCACGCGAAGTTCGTCGTCTTCTATCTCCTGTCTGGTATCCTGGCTGCGCTGAGCCATGCCTTAACTGACCCTTCCTCCCAAATCCCGATGGTGGGGGCCAGCGGGGCCATCTCGGCTGTACTCGGTGCCTATCTGCTGTTATTTCCACGCGCTCACGTGCTGGTCTTGCTGCCGGCGATCGGGATGACCCGAGTGGCAGCGGGCATCGTTCTCGGCATGTGGTTTATCACGCAGCTGATCAGCGGAGGCATGAGCGTAGGTGCGACAGGAGGGGGCGTCGCCTTTTTCGCTCATATCGGTGGATTCATCGCAGGCATGGCACTGATTGGTCTTTTCAAACGGAAGGATGTGCGTTTTTTTTCGCCTAGCCGGTCGTCGTGGTCTTAATGAGGAGGTCCCTCCCTGAACCGAGAAGACTGCTCAGGCAGCATCCAACATCTCTCTGACCTTCTCAACTAAGCCGGACTGACGGTAGGGATGCTGTAGGACAAACCGCTGATTGATCCGATGGTGCTGAATCGTTTCATCATCGTAGCCCGAGACAAACAGCGTCTTCATCGTTGGATGCTGGCTCAGAAGTCGGCGGGCAAGTTCACGCCCTCCGATCTCACGCATCACTAAGGGACTCACTGCGAGATGAACAATCCCCTTATAGTGTTGAGTGAGCATAAGCGCCTCGACCGATGAGGCCGCCTCCAAGACTCGATAGCGATGGCGCTGTAAGATGGACCGTGCCAGCTTCCGCTCAATTTCGCTTTCCTCCACAAGCAGGATCGTTTCATCTCCTTTGGCTAACATCGCTTTGGGAGTCATCTCCTCCCGTACCTCCTGCGCCGAGGCCGCAGGGAACATGACTCGGACAACCGTCCCTTGCCCTGGCCGGCTCTCGACGTCTAGAAGGCCGTGGTTTTGTTTAACAATCCCGAAGACCGCAGTGAGACCAAGGCCGATGTTGGTTTCTTTCGTCGAGAACAGCGGTTCGAACATATGGGCCTGAGTATCTAGACTCATGCCGGTTCCGGTATCACTGATTTGAATGAGGATCTGGGAATGTGCTGCATTGACCGACATCGGTCGGGCCAATTTTTGAAGCTCTTCAATGGTCTTGATCTCAATCGTCAGTCGGCCTCCGTTGGGCATGGCATCTCGTGCATTAACAACCAATTGAAGAAGAACGGTTTCCAAGCCTTCTCGATCTACCTCGGCATAGGCCACCTGCTCATCCACCTTGACAACCAGCTCAATAGGGTCAGGTAAAAGACTCACGATCATACTATGCAAATCGGCCAACACTGCTTGGACGGACCAGATGTGTCCAACGTGCCGGCTCTCACACTCCAGTGCAATGAGTTGAGCGGTGAGCGTGGCAGCCCTTTCACCGACTCTAAAGAGCTCGTCGGCAGAAGACCTGACAGGGTCATTCGGCTGCAGACCCGATAACATGACACCGGTCTGTTTTCCAATGACAGCAAACAACGCCCCGAATTCAACGGCAATTCTGGCCGTGACTCGACCGACGGCTTCCATTTTCTGTGCCTCATGAAGTTGTCGCTCAAGCCCCTTCCTGACAACATGCCCCTCGCGGAGACTGACATTCGCCTTTGCAAGGTCCTCCTTCAGAGATTTAATTCTGGCTTCAAGGTGAGTTTTGGCGACTTCCAATTCCTCCTCGGTCTTCTTAAGCTGCTCTACATCCTTCTGGAGCGAGGTCTTTTCTTCCTGAGCGACAGCCGTGTTTTCTAGTGCGACCCCGTAGAACACCGCCATGACGAGAAGGACCGGGATGCCCAGCAGCTGTCCGGTAGCCATGACTCCGGTTTGCAGTACCCCCTCATAGAGCACAACCGCATAGCCAGCACTCAAAAGCAGTGAGAGGCCAAGTAGATGACTGAGCCGCCTGACTGACGCCGCCACCAACATAAGAACAAAATAGGCAATGTACAGATCTGACCGGGCGTTTCCGGAAAGATAGATGACCGTTGTCACGAGGAGCGTATCTGCTGCAACAAGTCCTGCACTAAACCAGGCCGCTCCCAGTAGAGCTTGAGGCAACATCGCGATGACGAGGATTCCCAGCCAGAGCCCGACCACCAGACTATTGCTCATCACTCGACTAACGACTGATTCGGCACCGAAGAGCAATTCATACGAAAGGATGATGGTAACGAGGCCCTGGAGAACCAGGAACCGGGAGCTTGGGTTCGAAAGCAACCGACAGAGTCTAGCCGACGCCTGACCGGAACCTGCTTGGACCAAATTTTGCCCCATGTTTTTCTAGCCTCCCGCTTGCAACAGGACGTGGGAGCCAGCAAGTGTCATACCCTAGGATTCCCAGCCAACCATGTTATTTACGAGGGTTGTTATCTTCCTCCCGATCCTTTTCGGACCAGCCATTGACAAAATCGAACGGCAAGATCCTGTTGGCTACCAGGAATCTTTTTGAGCACATAGACGTGAAGGATTGAAACGAGCTTAGGCAGGTCGTCGAACGCGTGCAATGAACTGACGAGCCGTTTCTGCTGCCGTCGCCACTTGAGGAGCGGTAAAGGTCACATGCCCCATCTTTCTCCCAGGACGAATCATCCGCTTACCGTACAGATGAAGCACAGCCCCTGCGGTTGAATAGAGTGCGTAGGATCCTTCTCTGGATGTCACAGATCCTACTTCCTCACCAATGAGATTGACCATAACCGCGGGGCTCAAAAGTCTCGTTTCTCCCAATGGAAGCCCACAGGTCACTCGTACCTGTTGCTCGAATTGGGATACCGTACAGACGTCCAACGTATAGTGACCCGAGTTGTGAGGACGAGGTGCAATCTCGTTAATAAGCAGGGACCCATCGTTGGTCTGAAAGAGTTCCACACAAAATACACCTACACCCTGTAACGCCGTGACAGCTCGCTTCGAAAGTTCTGTTGCCTGCTCAGCAACGTCAAGTGGAATAGCAGCAGGCACCCGCGTTTCTCGTAAGATGCCCAGCTCATGCCGATTCTCGACCACTGGATACACACAGGACGCCCCACACTCGCTTCGCACGACGAGCACCGAGAGCTCTCGGACATATTCAATGAACTGTTCGAGAATCCATCGTTGACCGGACTTGACTGTTCCCAAGATGTGTTCGAGCTCATGGACATCCGAGGGCTTTCGAAGTAGCCACTGACCTTTCCCGTCGTACCCACTCTTTGCGGTCTTACAGACAGCGGGAAGGCCGAGACGGTCGACAGCTGAGACTAGTTGAGATGCCGATTCGACGATGGCGAACGCGGGGACAGAGAGGTGTCGTGACAATAGGTATTGCTTCTGTTCAATCCGGTCTTGAAGGATCTTAAGCACAGCTCCCGTAGGTCGCATCGGGCGACGCATCTCCAGCCATTCACAGAGCTCAGCCGGCACATTTTCCCATTCCAAAGTCACGGCATCAACGAGACTGGCAAATCGGTCACGGGCGCCAAGATCTGAGAATGGCGCAGTACATGAGTGGGTGGCAAGTCGATGGGCTGGCGCGTCGGCATCTGGATCCCAGACAGCCACCTGATAGCCCATGCGGTGGGCAGCCCCAGTGAACATCGCCCCCAATTGTCCTCCACCCAATACTCCGAGCGTGGAACCAGGCTCAAGGACTCGTTCCGTCACGGTCGTCGGCTCATCTCGTCCGCTCCGAGGTTACCAAGACCTGTTCCCTTGGCTTCGGGAGAATTGAGAACACTCTTCGTTTGAGCCGCCCGATAGCGCTTAATGTTTTTGGCAATTTCAGGATGGCTTCCAGCCAAAATCTGTCCTGCGAGGAGGCCAGCATTTTCGGCACCTCCGATCGCCACGGTGGCCACGGGAATGCCTTTGGGCATCTGAACGATGGACAACAAGGAATCGAGGCCGCGAAGGTTTTCTGTAGGAATCGGGACACCGATCACCGGAAGATGAGTCTTAGCTGCCAGCATGCCGGGAAGGTGAGCCGCTCCTCCAGCCCCCGCAATGATGACTTTGATCCCACGCCCTGGAGCACTGGCAGCGTACTCGAAGAGGCGGTCCGGCGTTCGATGTGCAGAAACAACGAGTAGCTCATAGGGAATATTGAGCTCGTCCAAAATCACTCCGGCCTTTTCCAAAATGGGAAAATCTGATTTACTCCCCCCCAAGACCCCGACAAGCGGCTTGCGGTTCTTGACCTCTCGGCTCGCTCGTTGCCGAGAGCGGTTCGCTGCCTGCAGTATTCTGGCCATCATCTACCTCTCCTTCTATGTCCATCATGCAGTCTCTTTCCAGAGAAAAAGTAGTGGCACCTTAGCGAGTCCAACTATTGGGGTCAAGGAGATTGGAGGTGTGACAATTACCCCTTCGAACAATTAAGCATGATACGGCGCTAACAGCAATTCGCTGGTCTGCACACACAACGAGACCGACGCAGGACTTGTGGCTGCCGATCACGGTGCGTTGGAGA
The DNA here is from genome assembly GCA_029865345.1 of Nitrospira sp. Taxonomy (GTDB): domain Bacteria; phylum Nitrospirota; class Nitrospiria; order Nitrospirales; family Nitrospiraceae; genus Nitrospira_D. Next base: position 858 of record JAOUHD010000095.1, on the reverse strand, counting down.
AATGAACATGCACCGGAAAATCGACGGAGACAAAGATGGCCCAGGGGGATGCCCTGAGCCATCTTCAAGAAGGAGAGTTGATGTGCCGCACCAATGGTGCGGCACGATCGACTATTTACCGCCCGGTGCTGCCACCTTTGGCGCGAACATCTCAAACACACTGGGCTCCCGCTCCAGGTAGTCCGGCGGGAAGAAGTTAAATCTCCGCCACAGTTCATACCACAGAGGGACGCGATTCATGACCACCCAACCCAACACCCTGGTGCCCTGCCTCACCTGAGCTTGTTCAGGCCATGGTTGCGGATCTTCTGGATCAGGAACGACCCAGAACCGGTAGTTGCCTTTTCCATCGTCAATCTGGTCAACCACCTTGATCACGCCACCACGAGTTCCTGCCATCAATCCAGGCCAGGCCGGCAATGGGATGGCCGGGACTCCAAAAAAGAGGATCCGAACCTTCCGCCCAGGCTTCAACAGTGGAGAATCCAATCCTTCTGCCGTCATTTCAATGGCAGGATCAGAGGCTAATGGAGAAATGGTAACCAGCTCATCTCCCTGCTTAACCGTTTCGTTAATTCCGACTCTAGCCATTTTGACAACGGTTCCATCCATCGGTGAAAACAGTTTTGCAGCCTCAATACGTTGTTGAACTCCCTGTTGGCGATAGGAAATGTCAGCCAACGATTCGGTTGCCTTGGCAGCTTCTGCGACCGCGGAATCACGTGACGCAATGGCGTCCATCAATTTCTGATTCACATCTGCCGACACCTGATCACGACCAAAGCTCAAGGCAGACCGCCCCTGCTCGGCACCCAACAAAGCGGCCTGAGCTGCCTGCAAACCGGCCTTGGTGCCGAT
>JAOUHD010000127.1 GCA_029865345.1 Nitrospira sp. | reverse complement strand
AAGGATGCGTTTGTCGGCTTTTCTAAGGGCTTTGCTGATTTTTATTTTGAGTGCAGGGATGTCTGTAGGGGCTTTTTTGAACAGACAACGGAGGATCGTCTCTATAACTTTTCCACCGCCAGCGGTATACCCCGTCAAATCTATAAGTCCGCCGATCCCTTCGGTGTAGGAGCTTAACAACGAACCCAACTCCTTAAATCTCTCACTCTTTTGCGACAAGACAGCCCGTAGCTGACCCAAGAAGGCACGCGCAAGATGTTCCTGACCTGAAAACCACCACGGATTGAATGTCACTATCAGTGGTTGATCACTTTCGGGGAGCTGCTTGAGATAGTGCAATACGAAGGATAGAACGGTTGTCTTGCCGGAACCCCACGGCCCATACAAAGACAATACGAGCCCGTCATGACAGGTAGAGATATGAATGCTGTCCGCTAGTGATTTAGCGAAAGGAGCGTGTCCAAACAGATCATCCTTCGGATCAACTGGGGGACGATCAGAGGAAAGGGAACTCATTTGGCATCCTGAAAGGTCGGTAAGGCATGAAGGCAAGGTGCCACTTGGCCGCACATTGTAAGAGCCCTATATCTCAGGATCAAGAAGTGCCGTAATTTCTTACCTGGATCCGCTCCAATCAGTTTTTTGGAGATACCCTGAAGCTCTCCGCTTGCAGTAGGAACTGGAGTACTGACTACCTGAGCGCCTCACGCCCACGAAAGCCAAACCCATCACAACGTGAGTATGTCGGAGTCGCAATTTGGGGTCAGATTGAGGTGGCCCGTTAGAAGAAAATGGGGTCACATCTTGTATCATGCATGACACAGAACCACGCATGGCTCTCCTTGCTCGCCCACCCCTCCATACATTTCCTGACCCGCTAACCAATCCCACCACTCGAATCGAGACATAGGCCAATTTTCTACATCGACTTAATGATGGCCTGGCTCGCCAACACGCTATTCGGAACTACAATTTCGTTGTTCTCTTGCGTTTTAATCACGAAGGGATAAAACAGGGACATTCTGAATTTTCGAGCAGGTACAGACTTCGCTTCTCGACGCCCACAGTCGTCTAGAGCTTCGTAGCCAGGTCGGCCTCAATCATCTCCGGCTTATCATTCGGCGCATAGCGTTTCAGGACCGTGCCGTCGGCACCAACGAGAAACTTGGTGAAGTTCCACTTGATCGCCTCGGTCCCGAGAATCCCGGGCTTCTTCGATTTCAGGTATTGGTAGAGCGGGTGCGCGTTCGCGCCGTTGACGTCGATCTTTGCGAACATCGGAAAGGTGACACTAAACTTCCTGGTGCAGAACTGTTCAATCTCGGCGTCGCCGCCCGGCTCCTGCTGTCCGAACTGGTTACAGGGGAACCCGAGCACCACGAACCCCCGGTCTTTGAATGTTCCGTAGAGCGCCTGGAGTCCCTCATACTGCGGCGTGAAGCCGCACTGGCTCGCGACATTCACGATGAGCAAGGTCTTGCCTCGGTAGACCTCCATCTTCTGCGGCGTGCCGTCGATCGTGACAAGGTCGATGTTGTAGAGACTCATAGATCCCAACTCACGGCGTCTCCATGTTCATGACCGTACAAGCCTGTCATCCGTCTGCGCAGACAACAGCTCACTCGTAGGGACCTTGGCATGCACGGCCCTGAACATGCCAAAGCGACACAGCCCTGTCCCAAATGCCAGCCGCATTAACAGGATCGTGGGCACTTCTCGCAAGGATTTCATGAACCCGCTCACGCCGAACCGAACAATCCCTGCTGGACGGGTAATTCCCTGCCAGATCGAATCGAGCCATGAGGGTAAGGTTTCGGCAGTCCAATCTGCTGTAGTGACTTCACCCGCCACCAGTCCGGTTGCCTCCAGTAATTCTGAAAACTCTTCAATGCTCGAAAATGCCGGATGAGACCACTGATCCAGCAGTTGCCGCATCACCGGCTTTTCCCACCAATTGAGCGGAACCTGGCGATCGTCCCGCTGATTCCAATCGGCCACAACCAGAATTCCGCCCGGTTTCAGCACGCGCATGAGCTCTCGAGCAAATTGTGCCTTATCCGGCATGTGTGGTCCCGCCTCGACCGACCAGACCACATCGAAACTGGCATCGGGGAACGACAGTGCCAGCGCATCATCGACCTGAAAGTGGGCATTCACCTCTGGTGAGGTCAATTCTTGAGCCCGTCTGACTTGCTGAGGGCTGAGGGTGACTCCAGTGACCGCAAAGCCATACTCCCGCGCCAGCATGCGACTGCTGCCGCCAATGCCGCAGCCCACATCTAACACCGTCGTACCGGACGGAAGCTTGTCTAACCCACCCCAACGCACCATTTCATGCACAAAGTCTGACTTGGCTTTGAGAAAATCCTTTTTCCGAGGTGGAGAACCATAGTGTCCCAGATGGATATGTTCGCCCCAGTAGAACTCCAGAATGCCGTCATTCGTCCAGTCATCATAGGAGGTGGCGACAGAATCGGCAGAGTGATATTTGCGAGGGGCTCGCACGTACAGCACGACTCCGATCAGCAGTACGACCAGGAGCAGGACGATCGTTACGAGGAACATGTTCATCATATCGAATGTCTCATGACCGTGATGTCGTTACCATTGATGACCCCTACCAAGAAACATGATCGAGTCCCCCACCCTTCTCTCGTGCTATGTCAACACAGGCGAAACGTGGCGCAGCGTAGACTCAGAAATGTGACCAAGTCAAGCTGCCGGAGACTTTGCCTGCCACGTCCTGAATCGCCGCCTTACACAGAGCCTCCCGCCCCTGTATTTCGCTCGAATGGCGGTTGCCGAGTTAGAATAATAAATGGGGTCGGGAGTCTTTTATTGCATAACTCACAGCGACTATTGACCTCCCAAACTCATCTCGCTACGATGGCCGCCCACTATGCGGACACATCTTTGGAACATCCGTTTCGCTATGCATGCGTCAACTGCGCTGCTATTGGCTGCGGCTCTTACCGGTTGTATGACCGGGCAATATAGACCGTTGAGTCACGCGGAAACGACTGAGATTGAGCAGCTCAAAGAGAACGTGTATAGAGTGGAGTATCGAGTGAGTGCCTTCACGTCCCAGGAACAGCTGGATCGCTACCTGCGTCGACGCTGCGCGGAACTGACGCTCCGTGAGGGATACCACTATTTTCACCTGGCTGGGCGATCTGATGCGCCAGGACTCTCACGCCATACAAGCCAGTCATAGAGATCAGAGCGAACAAATGATTGCCGGCCATGATGCGGCCTCTCACGATGTCGATTTCGGAGAAGGACTATGCCAAACTAGAATTTGTGGGATTTTCAGGAAGTGCGCGTCGGTCGTGATCACCGCCAAGCCATACTGCATCGCGGACGCGGCAATCCAGATATCATTCGTCGGAATCGGCGTCCCCACGCTCCACAGTGTATTAAGAATCACGGCATAACGTTCCGCCGTATCCTCGTCGATCGACAGCACCGAAACTCTGGACGACGCGAGAAGCTGGCCCAACCGCGCTTCGTTTTTTTGTCGCATGCGGCCTCGCAAAAATCCAGCCCGTAACTCCCCCAGCACGACGGCATTCACGTAAATAGCATCCACGGTCTGGAGCATCTCCGTGACCACTGCATCACCCCGCATGAAAGCAGAGTAGCCTGAGGTATCAAGGAGCGCTCGACTCACGTCCACATCTCCAGATCGATCCCTCGTTGTTTCGCCAGCGCTCGATCAAAGGCCTCGGCTTCCTGCTTGCTCCAGGACCCCGCCAGTTCATCGAGATCATGGTATTGGCGAACCATTTTTCGCTCCGACTCGCCAAGATGCTCTTGCAGAAGACCGATCACGACTTTGTTCACACTCACACCCTTCTTCTTCGCCCTCTCCCGAATCGTACGATCCAGCTGAGGGGGAAGATTGCGCAAAGTGACCGCTTTCATCGCACCTCCTTCTGCATCACATGATGCATCACCATGCATCATGGTAGCATCAAGACAGGTGACCGTCAATAATTACGCGCTGCCCAATCAACGATTAGGGTGCCACTTCTTGAGGAGCCCGATGGGTGCTGTTCTGCCAAATTCCCGGGGCTCCTGTGAATCAGAGACGACGGAGTGCGTCTGCTGTTGACCTCCCAAACTCGTCTCGCTACGATGGCCACCGACCATGTCGACGCATTCTTGGAAGACGAGTTTCAAGTTTCGGGGACCGCTTGTTCTGATGCTGATTGTTGCGCTGAGTGGCTGCGCGACAGGACAATACACACCGCTGGGTAAAGCGGCGAGTGCAGAAGTTGAGCAGCTCAAGGAAAACGTGTACCGGGTGGAATATCGGGCTAGTGCCTTCACGTCGCAAGAACAGCTGGATCGCTATCTGCGTCGACGCTGTGCGGAGCTGACGCTCCGAGAGGGATACGACTTCTTTCAGATGGCTCAACGAGCCGACGTGCTGGGACTCTCACGCCGCACAGCCATGACGGTCACCATGTACAAAGATCTCAAACCGGCTGGGATTGCCAATCTGTACGATGCCAAGGCTATGTTAGCCGGGCCCGCAAACGTTTCGAAGGAGGATTAGAGCAACGTGCACACAGCTCGTTGCTTGTCAGAAAGCGCTAGTTGACAGCTCCCGCCCGCCCGTCTGCGTACCCTCCCTCTCTCATGAAACCAGTCCTCTCTCTCGACAGCGCGTGTGCCTCCACTTGGCGCCGGGCTCTTGATCGGATGCGCGATGCTGTTGGTCGGATGCGAATACGTCCGCCCAACCATGAATGCGCCATTAGCCCAATGGGACGCCGGGTACGGCTATCGCTCCACCAATCTACCCCCATCGAAAACGGGCAGCTCGGACGGCCTTTTCATTGTGGCGTCATTTTCTGGTGGCGGCGCGCGTGCGTCAGCCCTTGCCTATGGCGTGTTACAGGAGATGGCACGGACGCCGATTGTCTGGGAGGGACGCCAGAAACGACTCGTGGACGAGCTGAATATCGTCAACGCCGTCTCTGGAGGCAGTTTTCCCGCTACCTACTACGCCCTGTATGGAGACCGGATCTTTCAAGATTTCGAGGTCCGTTTTCTGCGGAAGAACTGGGAGAGCGAGCTCCGCTCACGAATCTTCCGGTCGCCATCCAACTGGCTCCGACTCTGGTCTCCCTATTTTGGTCGCGCCCATATCTTTGCTGAGTTGTTGGACGAGGCCCTGTTCGACGGCCATACCTTCGGCGATCTCGTCGCCAGACATCAGCGCCCACTCATCAATCTGCATGCCTCCGACATGGCCTCCCTTTCCCGGTTCGAATTCAACCAACGGCAATTCGACGTGATCTGCTCCGACTTGAGCCAATTGCCCCTGTCGGTTGCCGCCGCGTCCACCAGCGCACTGCCACTGCTTCTCAGCCCAATTTCGATGACCAACTATGCCGGCCAATGCGGGTTTCAACCGCCGGCCCGATTGGTGGAAGAGCGGCCCACCGCATGGGGCAGACAACGAGCGAACGAACTCCGCTCCTATCTTGACGCCAAGAAACGCCCCTATATCCATTTGCTGGATGGCGGCCTGTCCGATAACGTCGGGATGCGCAGTGTCCTGGAAACAACCGCGCTCGTGGGAGATCTGGAATCGACATTCCAGATGCTTGGCGCCAAGAACATTAGAAAATTGGTGTACTTGATGGTGAGTGCGGAGACCGCGCCGGACCTCAATCAATACACGCTCAATGAAATCCCCGGCCTCTCACGGGTGAGCCGAGCCCTGATCGATATTCCCATCAATCGTTACTCCATGGACACCATGCAACTCATGCATCGAGCCATTCAGCAATGGCGCGTCCAACTTCGGCAGCGACCGGAAGGCGTTCCCAACCTATTCGCGCCCGACGCGGATATCTACCTCATCAATGCCAGCCTGACTGAGGTGACGGATCCGGAGGAGGAAGCACGCCTGATGAATATCGCCACCAACCTGGCGCTGACCGATGAGGAAGTCGATCATCTGCTGCTGGCGGGATCACACCTGCTTCGGAACGATCCAGAGTTTCAACGTTTGATACGGGATCTAGGGAACGAGGCCTTGACGACTCCCATGCCCTCCGTCACCTCCCAAACTCCCTAACCCCATACCAAGTCTTGAGGTCAGGCACGAGTAGTGACTTCGCGGGACCACCGAGAATACCAGCAGGCCTGCTGCGCCAGTACCTGCCCAAGGAGACGGACTGGACCGGGTATACCCAGCGCGAGTTGAACTCCACCGTCCATCGCTTGAACATAACGCCCGAAAACATGCCTCGGCTTTGCGACGCCCCAGGAAATCATCCGTACCTGTGCCATCTTTCGCCCGCTGCACGTGGAACTTGAAACCACCCCTACATTCCTATGCGCCGGGGCTTCGCGCAGAATGTTGGCGTGGCGAGTCTTCAATGCGTTGACCACGGACTTCTGCCTCGACGCAGTGCAGAAGGCGAACACGCAGGATGGCGGCCCCGAGATCTTCCACACGGACCAAGGGTGCCAGTTCACCAGCCATGTGTTCACAGGACTTCTCACTCATCACGGCATTCAGATCAGCATGGACAGCACAGGCTGCTGGCGGGATAACGTGTTTGTGGAATGACTCTGGGAACGCATCACATACGAGGAGGTCTATTCCCACGCCAGCGAAACGATGGGAGCTCTGCCTCAGGACTTGGTGCGGCGTCAGCAATCCGCCAGGCGCTACTAACAGAAGGGGCTACACCGTCCACCCAACCAGAGCCACCGCAGTTACGGCAAGGGTTCGGGCCGGATGCGCGTGGCCTCGATGGTGCCTGGATCAGAAGAGACGACGTTGCCCTCGACGTCTTGCACTTCGACCAAAATAGTTCCTTGAAGTTGTTGGCCACCATTGACCAGTTGCAACTTGTAGCGCACCTTCTCCCTGCCGATGACGATTCCAGGCGATGTTGGATGCTCAGAAGCCCCTTGGTAGAGCACCACGATCGTCGCGTCGAACCCGCCGTTCTTTGAACGGCGCCACTCGCCGTGACCTGGCGTCGCAAGCAGTGGACCTAACGGAGACTCCGGAAGATAGAGACGGCGTGATTCGACGAGATTGCCATCGGCAGTAAAGGTCAAGAGGGTCGTCAATGGCGACCGCTGTTCCGTGGTGAAACGGACCACTCCTTTCCAAGAGCCTGTCGGTGCCCGATCTTCGTGAGCGTATGTCGGGAGCCCCATGAACAGGGCGAGCACCACTACACACATGCTCATGATCCTTCTCGTATAAATCTGCGTCACAATGAACTCCTTGGTTGATGAGAACTGGCTGCTCGCTTCTGCGGTCTTACTGTGGAAGATACTGCCCAGGATTGTGCGCCCCAGCCTCACAAGATCTCTCAGAGAGAAGAAGAACCGCGGCGCATTCTCAGCCACCTCCCCCAATTTCGTCAAGGCCATTTCCCAAGCACGCGCAGTGCACGCAACAACCGTGTCCTCAATCACACTGTACCAACCGGATTGTGGCCAAATGTCGGCTGATTCTTATCCCCATCCCCCTCTTTTTGCCGTCTAGAAAAACACCACCCATTTCAGTACACTCTTCGAAACCTAGCCGCGTTGCCAGAAGGAAAGACTGCCGCACAGGGTTTCACAAATTTGCAACGAGGATTCCGATGGGATTACTAAGCAGACTTTTCAACATGCCATCGTTCAACGGAGCTACCAATGCGCTGTTGATAGAGTTAGCCATCCCTGAGTTTACAGAAACACAACGGTCTCAGCTCAAAAGCCGAGTGCTTGAAGTCTACAAAACCCACACGACTTCAGATGGATCGACCGAGGTCATCCTGGCGCAACTGAACCAAACGCCACGCATTTTTCAGTTGAATATCGTGGCCCTTGCCATGAAAGACCTTGGCTATCCACCGCCGTTCAGAAAGGAAAAGATTCAGAAGATCAAGAATCCGTTCGATCCAGTCCACGCAGATGAATACGCCTTGCGAGCGGTTGCTCGACGCCTCAAGTGGCGCTACGGCGTCGAGATCTGGATCGCGGAAGAGCCAATCAGTTTTGATTCATGGTAGCGATTCCATCGCTTGACAGACCCACGATGCGCGGGTATTCTCGCGTGATTTCACAAACTAGGCCAGGAGGCATAAGAACCAAAATGCGTATTTCTGCTCTGCGATCCCTGTTTCTGGCAATAGCCCTTTCTCCCGTTCTCTTACTCGCTGCGCCTCACGCCCAAGCCGCGGAGTTTAAGATGGGTGTGGTAGACCCGCAATCCGTCTTAGAAAAATCCAAGGCGGGGAAACGCGCGCTCGAAACGCTGAAGGAATACGTAGGAACCAGGCAGAAGCTTCTCGCCAAAGATGAGGAAGACCTTCGCAATACCGAGAAACAATTGAAGGAGCAGGCTCCCAAGTGGACCGACACGGAAAAGAAGGAAAAAGAGGGGCAATTCCGGACAAAGGTTCAGGACTTCCAGAAGCGTGCGCAAGAATTCAACATGGAACTCCAGAAAAAACAGAAGGAGCTGGTCGACGAGTACATGAAGAAAATCTCCTCGGCGACACAAGCGGTCGCTGAAAAAGGAGGAGTGTCCATCGTCGTCGACAAAGGGAGCGAACAGACCGTCAAGATCGTGATCTACAGCAAGGATACGATTGATCTCACCGAGCAGGTCATCAAGGAGTTCGATCGGACGAACAAGTAGGATCTTAGGGGATGAGTGAAAAAGCTCGTCCAGCAAGGCCGCAGCGAGCGAACAGGTGAGAAGGTACATACCAAGCTTCGCTTGAACCGCTCACTTCTATCACATGCGAGCGGATAAGCACCTTGCCATCGCCTTCTACGTTGAGGCCTTGAGCGATGCGAGAACGGCGTTGGAGGGCTTTTGCAGCATCCTCACTCCAGCGGGTACCCGGCTTCCCGCCACGCGCGAATCCCTCCATCCATGGAGATCACATTCCCATACCCCATCTGTTGCAACGCATCGGCCGCCAGCGCCGATCGATAGCCTCCCCCACAATATAGCACCACTGAGTCCTGCTTATCAGGAACCGCCGATTCGATATCCCGCTCAATGATTCCCTTCCC
>JAOUHD010000094.1 GCA_029865345.1 Nitrospira sp. | reverse complement strand
ACGTTGTCTGCCTCGGCCAACGCGTCTTGGTACTTCTTGTTGGATACGCAACCCGTGGCCAACACCGCCCCAACCAACACCATCGCCGTCCACTCGCGTCTCATGCGATCCTCCCTCCATCAAATCCTACGGCTTGCCCGAGCATCATGTGAAACATTCCGCCTACCCGGCTGAAACCGTGGTTCTTGCAGTTTCTTTCCTTGTGTGTATGCCAACATCCCGGCATTGTCAACATATTTGCCGTTGTAGGAATCGGTTCGGGTCAGACCCAACAACCATCTGCCGCTTGACGGATTATCGTCGCTCTGTGATCATCCCACACATTCTATCGGAGATGGCCGTGATGGTTGAAACCGCTCACTTACTATTTGACGTGGGGTACGCATGAACGAATGGGGTCCAATGCTCGCCGTGATACTGGGGATCGTCGAGGGACTCACAGAGTTTCTCCCCGTCTCGTCCACGGGACATCTTATTTTGGTAGGCCATGCCCTCGGCTTCACTGGTGACGTCGCTGCCAACGCGGAAATCTCCATCCAGCTGGGTGCAATTTTGGCCGTGATCGTCTTTGAACGCGAGAAAATTGGCCGGCTGCTGTCCGGCGCATGGCAGGAGCAGAAGGCCTTGCGTGCAACCTCGGTGAACCAGCCTCCCGCCGCATGGTCCCACCGCGTCAAGAGCTCCATGCGGAATCATCCCAACGTATGGTTCCTGCTGGGACTCGGGATTGCCTTTCTGCCCGCGGCCATACTCGGTCTGTTGGCTCACGGGTGGATCAAGTCGCATTTGTTCACTCCTCTGACGGTGGCTTTAACGTCGATCCTGGGCGGCATTATCATCCTCATCGTGGAAGCGACGAAACGGACCACCCATGCCAAGAGTCTGGATCAGGTGTCGGCTGTCCATGCCTTCTGGATCGGGCTGGCACAATGCGCTTCCCTCATCCCCGGCATGTCTCGCTCCGGCTCAACGATCATCGGAGGACTGCTCGCCGGGCTCGACCGAAAAGTGGCCACAGAATACTCCTTCTTTCTTGCCCTCCCGACCATCATCGCTGCGACAGTCTACGAAACATGGAAAGCACGAGGAGCGTTTACCGATCAGGATTATATGGCGCTCGGTCTCGGCATGCTCATCTCATTTTTGGTGGCCTGGGCCGTCATCGCCGTCTTCCTAACCTATGTCCAACGGCATACCTTGCGAGTCTTTGCGTACTATCGTATTATCCTCGGAGTTGTGGTCATGTTGGTCGTCCGCTGAAAGGAGCTGTTCATGTCTTCGGATACGATTCACGTCTACGACACTTGGGTCACCGGCAAGAGCGGTCGCATTCACTTCGACGTCATGACGACGGATGAAGCCACCGCCCTCAAACTTGCCAAGGAGTACCTCGTGAGCATCGGGGAACCGACTGCGACACTCACCACGAGGGAGTGTCAATTCTGTCACAGCGAACCGTTGGTTATGTTCTCGGCGGAGCAGCAAAAACAAGTCAAGGAACAGGGCGGATTTATCGTTCGCATGCCAGCCTGATTGCCCAGTTCGTCGTGTTGGGTGTTGAATTGTGAGTGAGCGATCAACACTCACAACATCAAAACCAAAACTCTTGATTGGGCTAGCGTATCGAGGATATCTCCGACTCGGGAGGAGGATCTGCCTGTTTTTCGAAGGCAAAGTGAATGATGAGGAAAATGACCCCAATGGTGATCGCGGAATCCGCGACGTTGAAGGCGGGCCAGTGGTAGGTTTCAATGTAGACATCTAGGAAATCGATCACCTCGCCAAAGCGAAGCCGATCGATCAAATTGCCGATCGCCCCGCCCAATATTCCCGCGACACTGATACGGCCCACCCAATCTTCCTCTGGCATCCGCAACAGAATCGTGCCCAGCAACCCAAGGGCAAAAATCGAGGTCAGGCCGAAGAACACCATCCGGAATGCGTTGCTGCTCCCGGCCAAGAGACCGAACGCCGCTCCAGGGTTCCGAATATAGGTCAGACTGAAGAGGTTGGGAATGACTGGAATCGATTCATGCAACCGCATCGTTTGCATGATCTGCTGCTTGGTCAGCTGATCGAGAAGAATAATACCGCCGGTCACCGAAGCGAGTGCGAGATGGCGAAGACTCAACGGACAGCCTCCACACAGCGATCACACAGCGTCGGATGGGTCGCATCTTTGCCGACCGCTTCTCGATAGTTCCAACAACGTTCGCATTTAGCGGCATCCGACCTCTCAACCGTTATCCGAATATCCGCAGGTCCCATCTCTGCCTGTTTCACAGTCACCCACGACACGATAAAGATTGCACTGAGATCTCCGCCATACGCCGTCAAAAAGCGATAGGCATCAGGTCCTGCCTCGATCTGGACATGCGCCTCAAGTGACGACCCGATCACCTTATCTCGGCGTTGGATTTCCAAGTCCCCCTGAACACGGGATCGATAGGCCAGTAGCGTTTCCCACCGAGCCATGAGTTCTTCATCTCGCCAGACAGGCTCATCCTCAGGAAACGAGGTGAGATGCACACTCGTCGCGTCCTTGCGCACAGAGTCCGGCAGCATGCGCCAGATCTCCTCGGCAGTAAAACTTAGAATCGGCGCCATGAGTTTCGCCAGGGTCACGGTAATTTCACACAGAACAGTCTGGGACCCTCGCCGCAGTGGAGAGTCGGCTCGGAAGGTATACAGCCGATCTTTCAGAATGTCGAGATACACCGCACTGAGATCCACCGAACAAAAGTTGTTCAAGGCATGGAAGATGGCGTGAAACTCAAACTCTTCGTAGGCGCGGCGTACTTTCGTGATGAGTTCACCAAGCCGCGACAGCACCCATCGGTCCAATTCCGACAGGTGGTCATAGGGCACGCGGTGAGTCGCCGGATCGAAATCGTATAGATTGCTCAGCAAGAACCGAGACGTATTGCGAACTTTCCGGTACGCTTCGATCAGATGATTTAGAATTTCCTGCGAGATACGTAGATCTTCCCGATAGTCTTGAGCCGCCACCCACAGACGGAGGATTTCAGCGCCCGACTGCTTGATGACGTCCTGTGGGGCAACGACATTCCCAGCCGACTTGGACATCTTCTTCCCCTGCCCATCGACAACAAAACCATGGGTCAGCACCGCCTGATAGGGCGCACGATGATCCGTGGTCACACCGGCGAGCAGCGCGCTATGGAACCAGCCCCGATGCTGATCGGAACCCTCAAGATACAAATCGGCCGGCCACCACTTCCGTGGTTTCAGAACAGCCGCGAAACTGACCCCGGATTCAAACCACACATCCAGAATGTCACGCTCCTTCTCAAATGTGGTTCCTCCGCACTTCGGACAGGCCGTTCCTGTGGGTAGCAGATCTAGAGCCGCCCGTTCAAACCACACATCGGCGCCCGTGGATTCCATCAACTCGGCAAGATGTTCGATGACAATCGGGTCAACAAGCACATGGCGGCACCCTTCGCAGGTAAAGCCTGGGATGGGCACGCCCCACACACGTTGCCGCGAGAGACACCAGTCCGGCCGGTTGTCGATCATGCCGAAGATCCGATCGCGGCCATAGGCTGGAATCCAGCGAACCCGCTCGATTTCCGCCAGGGCTTCCTTCCGCAATTCGTTGGTCTCCATCGACACGAACCACTGCTCGGTCGCGCGAAAGATCACTGGATTTTTACACCGCCAACAGTGGGGATACGAATGCCGGAGCGAGCCATGCCCGAGCAAGCGCCCGTTCGCCTGGAGATACTCGACAATCTTCGGATTGGCCTTCAAGACCTGCTGTCCGGCGAACTCTGTGACGATCGAAGTAAACCGTCCACCGTTGTCCACCGGTGCGACAATTTCAAGACGCTCCCCTGTTGAGGCTTTGGCATTGTGATCGAGCACGAGCAGGTAGTCTTCCATCCCATGTCCCGGGGCAATGTGAACGCAACCCGTCCCTTGATCGAGCGTCACAAAGTCGCCGAGCAGAATTGGTGACAGACCGGTGGACAAGGGCCGTTGCGTCTCCAAACCTTCGAATCCATCTCCGCCTTTTTTCACACCGACCACGTGATAGCGCTCGATCGCACAGGCTTTCACGACGCTCTCCAAAAGTTTTTCCGCCACAATCAGTAACTCGTCGCCGACCTGAACAAAGGCATAGTCAAAATCGCGATGGAGGCAGACTGCCTGGTTCGCCGGGAGCGTCCAGGGCGTGGTCGTCCAGATGACGACGGAGGCCAACTTCATTCCTTCCGGAAAGGAGACACCAGGGAAGGTGCGGTTGAGAACACTCGGCGATGTGACGATCGGAAACTTGACGTAGATCGACGGGGACGTATGGTCCTCGTACTCGACCTCCGCTTCCGCAAGCGCCGTCTGATCCTGCGTACACCAGAGAACCGGCTTGAGACCCTTATAGACTCCCCCACGCTCGACAAATTTCCCGAATTCACGAATGATCGTGGCTTCATACCCAGGAGTCATCGTCAGGTAGGGTTGATCCCATTCTCCCAACACCCCCAGCCGCTTGAATTCCTCTCGCTGAGTCTTCACAAACCGCTCGGCATAGTCGCGACAGAGTCTGCGGATTGCCACAACATCTAAGTCTTTCTTCTTGTCCCCCAACTCCTTCATGACTTGATGCTCGATGGGCAACCCATGGCAATCCCACCCCGGCACATAGGGTGCCTGAAAACCAGCCATCGTCTTTGACTTGACAATGATGTCTTTCAAAACCTTGTTCAGCGCGTGTCCGATATGAATGCGGCCATTGGCATAGGGAGGGCCATCATGCAGCACATACCGAGGCCGTCCCTGCCCTTTCGCTTGTATCTGATCATAGAGCTTCTGCTGCTCCCACCAGGCCAACATGTCAGGCTCGCGTTGCGGCAGATTGGCCTTCATGGGGAAGTCGGTTTTCGGAAGGTTGAGCGTTGCTTTGTAATCCATAGACAATAGGATCCGAGTATTCACGCGGTGATCAAACGGAATCGAGGGAATATACAGGAATGACTGGCGAGGTACTAGTCCTTACCCAATCTTGCGAAATCGTCAAAAACGTCTTCCAGCAAGGTCACAGCGAGCGAAAGCCTGAGGCGTACAATCTGCGAACATTGAGGGCTTCAGCACCGCGAGAACGTAGATGAAAACGTTATTCACGATTTCGCTAACTGATGGCCATCATACGGTCGAGGGCCACCTTTGCCCAGTGCTTGTCGTCGTCTGGTACCACAATGCGGTTCACGACGTGGCCTTCGGCCAGATTCTCCATCGCCCAACAGAGGTGTGCCGCATCGATCCGGAACATGGTGGCGCACTGGCAGACCGTCGATGACAGGAAGAACACTTTCTTGTCGGTGAGTTCGTGCTTCAATCGATTAACGAGATTCAGTTCCGTCCCAACCGCCCACGTCGTGCCGGCTGGTGCAGCGGTGACTGTGCGAATGATGAACTCGGTCGATCCGATAAGATCCGCCTTATTCACGACATCTTCATGGCACTCAGGATGGACGATCACCTTGCCGTCCGGATACTGCTTGCGGAAATGATCCACATGCACCGGCTGAAACATCTGGTGGACGCTACAGTGCCCCTTCCATAGAATCAGCTTGGCTCGCTTAATGGCGTCTTTGGTATTCCCGCCGTTCGGCTGGTACGGGTCCCAGACAATCATCTGCTCGTGGGGAATTCCCATTTTGTTCGCCGTGTTGCGGCCCAAGTGCTCATCTGGGAAAAAGAGAATCTTTTCTCGCCTGGCCCAGGACCATTCAATCACAGCCTTAGCGTTGGAGGAGGTGCAGGTAATCCCACCATGCTCGCCACAAAACGCTTTGAGCACCGCCGCCGAATTCACATATACTGCTGGCATCACAGTCTCCTCGACCGGAATCACGCGCCCCAACGCTTCCCAACACTGATCGACCTGCTCGATTGCGGCCATGTCGGCCATGGAGCAGCCAGCCGCCATGTCGGGCAAGATGACTGTTTGCTGAGAACGACTGAGAATGTCCGCCGTCTCGGCCATGAAATGCACGCCGCAAAAGACGATGTGGGATCGCTCGGACCGTTCAGCAGCCAGCTTGGCCAGTAAGAGGGAATCGCCGCGAAAGTCGGCGTGCTGAATCACCTCGTCCCGTTGGTAGTTATGGCCCAGGATCATGACCCGCTCACCGAGTGTCTGCTTCGCAGCGACCGTCCGCCGGTACAATTCCTCCACCGACTGCGCTTGGTACTCGGTGATTGGTCTGTGTAACGTCGAAATAACCGTCACAATACATTCCTCCATACGTAAGGGAATTCATTCTACGATAGGCTCCTTCCACAATCAACGAATCGCCCATTGAGGAAAAGTCCTAGTCACCCGCCCAAAGGAGAGGAAACGGAATGGGCCTAATAGCCGATTGACTTCGAGGTCTCGGAGTAATACGATAACGCTCTATCGCTAGGGGAGCCTTAAGGCTGAGAGTCCGAATGATCGGACGACCCTCACAACCTGACCTGGATAATACCAGCGTAGGGAAGCCGGACATCAACGGATCGCGTGAGGAATCAGCCGCATTCCCATCTAAGAAGGGAAGCGGCTTTTTTGTTGTAACCATACCGCAGGCTGCTTCCCGCTCCATGATGTCAGCCAATTACGAAAGGATCTCCTTATGAGTATCCACAACCATACAAATGGATCCGATCATGGGAATGGCATTGTCACCCCATCATCTCCGCTCACGACGACGCCTTTTCCGGCCTCGCAGAAAATCTATGTGCATGGCGTACAACCAGCCGTCCATGTCCCGATGCGGGAAATTAGTCTGTCCCACACCAAAGGGATGAATGGAGCAAGCTCCGACAACAACCCGGTAATCGTCTATGACACGTCAGGCCCGTACACCGATCCCTCTGTAACAATCGATGTCCGTAATGGACTGACGCCGTTACGACGCTCTTGGGTGCTCAGCCGACAAGATGTTGAGGAACTTCCTGATGTGAGCTCGGCGTACGGTCGTCTGCGTGCGACTGATCCGAAATTAGCCGACCTTCGCTTTCAGCATATCCGTAAGCCCTTGCGCGCGAAACAGGGGAAGAACGTCACTCAGCTCCACTACGCCCGCAAAGGCATCATCACACCGGAAATGGAGTTTATCGCCATCCGCGAAAACCAATCGCACCGCACTGAATCTGAGGCTGCATCCCAGAACGGCCATGGCGGGGGCGTGAAGCAGCATCCTGGGTTTGCCTGGGGCGCCAACATTCCCCGGGTGATCACGCCCGAGTTCGTGCGCGACGAGGTTGCCCGTGGCCGCGCGATCATCCCATCGAACATCAACCATCCGGAAAGCGAACCGATGATCATCGGGCGGAACTTCCTCGTGAAGATCAATTCCAACATCGGCAATTCCGCCGTCGCCTCTTCCATCGAAGAGGAAGTTGAGAAAATGATCTGGTCAACCCGCTGGGGCGCCGATACCGTGATGGATTTGTCGACCGGGAAAAACATTCACGAGACACGCGAATGGATCATTCGCAATTCCCCGGTGCCGATCGGAACAGTGCCGATCTATCAAGCACTCGAGAAAGTGAACGGCAAGTCGGAAGATCTCACATGGGAGATTTTCCGCGACACCCTGATCGAACAGGCAGAACAGGGCGTGGACTACTTCACGATTCACGCTGGTGTGCGCCTGGCCTATGTGCCGATGACCGCAAAACGCATGACCGGGATTGTGTCGCGTGGGGGTTCGATTCACGCAAAATGGTGCCTCGCACACCATCAGGAAAATTTCACCTACACGCACTTCGAAGAGATCTGTGAGATCATGAAGGCCTACGACGTCGCTTTCAGCCTAGGCGATGGGCTTCGGCCAGGATCGATCGCAGATGCCAACGACGACGCGCAATTTGCCGAACTCGGGACATTAGGCGAGCTGACCAAGATGGCTTGGCGGCACGATGTGCAGGTTATGATCGAAGGTCCAGGCCATGTTCCCATGCATATGATTCAGGCCAACATGGAAAAGCAGCTCGAGGCTTGCCAAGAGGCTCCATTTTATACCCTTGGCCCACTGACGACCGACATTGCTCCCGGCTACGATCACATTACATCCGGCATCGGCGCTGCCATGATCGGCTGGTACGGCTGCGCCATGCTGTGCTACGTCACACCCAAAGAGCACTTGGGCCTCCCAACTCGCGAGGACGTCAAGACTGGCGTCATCACCTATAAAATTGCCGCGCACGCAGCCGACCTGGCCAAAGGGCATCCCGGCGCCCAAGCGCGTGACAACGCACTATCTAAGGCCCGATTCGAGTTCCGATGGGAAGACCAGTTCAATCTTTCGCTTGATCCGGAAACAGCCCAGCAGTTCCACGATGCAACGCTCCCGGACAACGCTGCCAAGGTCTCCCATTTCTGCTCGATGTGCGGTCCACACTTCTGCTCGATGAAAATCACGCAAGACGTTCGTGATTACGCTGCACAGTTGCAAGTGGATGAACAAAAAGCGATCCAGATCGGCATGAAAGAAAAATCGGAAGAGTTTAAGAAGTCCGGCTCTGAGATTTATAGATAAGGCTGCTCAAAATGGTCCTCCGACAAGGCCGCAGGAGAGACCAAACCGGAGGCGTACCCTCCGGGGTACGTTGAGGATTTGGGCGAGCCGAGAACGAAGCCAGAGGCCATTTTCAGCAGCCGTCGAGGGAGAGATCAGCATGGGAAAGCCAATACCAGCTCCGTTACGGGAACGCGACATCACCCGGCACATTGCTCGGGAATACTATAAAGAGTTCGATCAATTGATCGAAAGCGACGTCATCATCGTTGGCGCGGGACCATCAGGGCTTATTTGCGCGCACGACTTGGCTGCGCTGGGATTTCGCACGCTCCTCATCGAGCAAAGCCTGGCTCTCGGAGGGGGATTCTGGTCCGGCGGGTATCTCATGAACAAGGCGACGATCTGCGAGCCGGCGAATGAGATCCTCGAAGAAGTCGGTGTCCCGTGCAAGAAAATCAAAGAATGCGAAGGCATGTACATGGTCGACCCCCCACATGCCACCGGTGCCCTGATCGCAGCCGCGTACAAAGCTGGTGCGAAGATCATGAACCTGACACGTGTGGTGGACTTGATCCTACGCAACGATAGCTCACTGGAAGGCGTCGTCGTCAACAGCACCACCGTCGAGATGGCGGGGCATGATATGATCCACGTCGATCCCATTGCCCTCGAGAGCAAGATCGTGGTGGACGCCACCGGCCATGATGCCGTGCTGGTCGAACTCCTTCACAAACGAAACCTGTATAAGAAGGTACCGGGAAACGGCGCTATGTGGGTCGCCCGATCTGAAGAAGAAGTAATGGATCGTACGGGGGAAGTGTATCCCAATTGCTTTGTTATCGGATTGGCTGTCGCCGCCGTGTATGGCACCCCAAGAATGGGCCCCGCTTTCGGCTCAATGCTGTTGTCCGGACGATATGGTGCGGAATTGATTGCGAAGAAATTGAAACAGAAGTCATGAGACAGAGCGGTATATGGGCAGCCTGTAGGCTGATCAATAAGATCAACCTACACAGTCCGCAAGGAGTGCGAACCCAGCGGCGTACGTCTTAGTACGTTGAGGAGTTCGTGCGACCGAGAGCAACGTAGGGGACATTTTTCAACAGCCTGACTATGGATATTCAAGATTTTCTGATCCAAGGCGAAGGGCGCGAGGAAGATAAGCGCCAAGCGTGGGATCTCTTTCAGCAGGCCTATGAGCAACAGATGAAGCGTGAACTGGAAGAGGCCATCAACCTGTACAAAAAGTCGCTGGCCACCCATCCCACAGCTGAGGCCCATACGTTTCTGGGATGGACCTACAGCTGGATGGGGCAGATTGACGAGGCCATTGAGGAATGTCACAAGGCCATCGCGCAGGACCCGGACTTTGGCAACCCCTATAATGATATTGGCGCCTACCTGATCGAGAAGGGTGAATTCGACGAGGCCATTCCCTGGTTTCAGAAGGCGATACAGGCCAGGCGTTACGAGAATCCGGCCTATCCGCACCTTAATCTCGGCCGCGTGTATGAACGAAAAGGAAACTGGACGGAGGCCATCGACTCGTATAAGAAAGCGCTCGCCCTAGATCCAAACTACACGCTGGCCCGAAAAGCGCTCGGACGGTTGGTCAGCTCATTGAACTGAGATCATATGTCCATGCCGAAAGCCATTCTTGTCGCCATCACTGATCTGTTCTTCTATACCAAAGTCCGTGACGCATTACGCCAACCGGACTACCAGCTTGAAAAAGCACGTACACAACAGGATATCGTCGACAAAGCCCTGTCGGCGAACCCAGGCGTGATTATCTTCGACATGAACGACCTGACCCTTAACGCCTTTCAGGCGTTGGAAAAGCTGAAAGCCGATCCACAGTTACAGGGCATTCCGACGCTGGCCTATGCCAATCATGAAGAAGTCGATACGTGGAACCGTGCGAAAGCGCTTGGTGTGACGAAGATCGTCTCCCGCAATGAGTTTTCAGCCCGAACGAGAGCGTTAGTCGAAGAGTTGATGGCCGGTCATGTCGTCAAGTCGTAACGCCGAAAAATCGTCATCTCCTATGACTTTCGACTTGAAGACTATTTTGCTGAACTGAATATGAAACAATCTCGTCTTTACGCGCAACATGCCCAACTTGGAGCCACGTTTGAGGAAGTCACCGGTTGGGAAATACCGACCCACTATGGCGATGTCGCAGCCGAATATCGTGCCGTCCGCCAGGCCGTAGGGATCGCCGATCTCTCACATCGTGGCAAACTCAGGGTGACAGGCGAGGATCGTGTCAAGTGGCTGCAAAGCGTCATTAGTAACGACATCCTTCCCCTCCAACCAGGGCAAGGCCGCTATTCCAGCTTGTTGACCCACAAAGGCAAGATGCTCACGTACTTCCGCCTGTACATGCAGACAGAAGCCGTCATGCTGGAAGATGTCGGCGAGATCGGGGACACCACATTCCAAGGCCTACGAAAATTTTTGCTCTACGGGACCACGGCCAAGATGGAAAACTGTGCCGAGAGTTGGGGGCTGCTGTTGATCAGCGGACCAAAGGCCACACATGTGGTGCAATCCGCGTTCGGCGTGGACGTCACAGACTTGAAGCCGGTTGAGTTTGTCACGGCACAGATCGGTGGACATCCTGCTCTGGTGTTATGCACCGAAGAAACGGGAGAAGTGGATATCGAGGTCTTGCTTCCTGCGGATAGTCTCCTGACCGCGTGGACCAGTATCATGCAAGCCGGAGAGAAGTTCGGCATCAGGGCGATTGGGAGCCACGCGCGCGAGGCCTTGCGAATCGAAGCCGGCATCCCGAAAGCCGGGCTGGATTTGAACGAAGAAATCGTCCCGCCTGAAGCCAATCTTGAGGGAAAGGCTTTCAGCCTAAGCAAGGGCTGCTATCCAGGACAAGAAGTCGTGGCACGCATGGATACGTACGGCAACGTGCGCCGCAGGCTGGTTGGGCTGGTCCTTCAAGATTCAGTTGTTCCATCTCATGGAGCCAAACTGTATAGCGGCGACCGTGAAGTGGGCTGGATCAGCAGTGCTGTCCGTTCCCCCCAGCTCAACAAGACCATTGCGTTCGGATTTCCTCTGCGGGACTTCAGTAAACCGGGAACGGAACTGACCGTGGAATTCGAAGGTGGCAGACATCCGGCTACCATTCAGACCCTGCCCTTCTACACCAAGCAGTAACATCATCCCCCCTGAAGACCTATGTCCGTTGATGAACAGGACGACAGTACGCAAACCACTCCGTATCAGGCAGCTGGGGAACTGGTGGGAATCACTCGCTTGGTGGACGAATTTTACGTCAACATGGATACCTTGCCTGAAGCCGAAATCATCAGAAACATGCACCCGGCGGATCTGACCGAATCACGCAAAAAACTCACCTACTTCCTCAGTGGTTGGCTTGGCGGTCCAAGGTTGTTTCAGCAGCACTATGGGCCTATCAGCATTCCTGGCGCTCATAAACGATTCCCAATAGGCTATGCAGAACGCGATGCCTGGCTCCTCTGTATGCAACGGGCCCTTGCGGTCCAGCCCTTCAGTAACGAATTGAAAGACTACCTCTTGGCAGCTCTCAGTATCCCAGCCGAACGAGTCAGGGAAGTGAACGCAGGGGAATTCTAGGGCGGCACGCCCCCTGTTCATCCTATAGCCGATCCTTCTCTCTGTCCCTCCACACTCAGGTTGGGATACATCTCTGAATCCT
>JAOUHD010000221.1 GCA_029865345.1 Nitrospira sp. | reverse complement strand
GCATCCCGTCTCGTGACAATTCCGACCAACGTGTTCCCTTTCACAACCGGAGTTCGGATAAGATGCTGCTGTTGAAGGAGCTTGATGAAATCCTGCACCAGCATGTCTTCGGTCACCGTGACGACATTTCTTGTCATCATGTCTTCGGCCATGATGTGGCGAAGATCTTTTCCCTCGTCGATGGCCCGTAACAGGTCGAATTCAGACACCAGGCCGACGAGCGTTGAATCGTGTTCCACGATAGGCACCGCCCCAAAATTCCCCTCAGCCATGATCTCCGCGATCGCGATCCCTCTGGTTTCAGGGCCCACCGTCAAGACGGCCCCCTCCATGATTTGCCGCACCGTGAGAGTTTTCGGGTCATAGGCATGCTCAAAATACTGCGCTAGTCTCATGACGACTCCTATCGCGGGTGATCGGCGCCAGGACTCAGAATCAGTGGAACATTGAGCTTTTCGGGTACGATGATGGTCTTGGAATTAGGGTTTTCATAGAGCTTGAACTTCAAATAGTCCGGCGTCAGCGTTTTGGTGATGACTTCCTGCGCCTGCGCCTGCCCCACAGCACGGATCTTCATGCTGTCGGATTCGCCTTCCGCACGAATCTTTAACGAATCACCCTCCCCTTTGGCCTGAATCCGAGCAATCTCGGCGTTGCGCTGAGCAATGACCACTTCGAAGTCCTTCTGCTCCTTCTCCTGCTCCTTGGCCTGCTTCTGTTCGATGGCCCGCAAGACCATCTGGGAGAATTCCATTTCGGAAAGCGCCACGTTGTAGACATCCAAATGGCGACCTTTCAGTGTTTCGACGACGACGGCTTCGATCTTATTGCCGATTTCGCTGCTGCGCTCCGGAAGCGTCACCATCGAGTAGTTGGCGACGACCCCACGGACAGCCGACAGGAGTTGGGGGTGCACGAGTTGCTTGTACCACTCAGGCCCTACCTCTTGAGCCAGAAAGTAGATTTCATCGGGGACTGGGCGCATCGTGATGGTGGCATAGACGGTGACCGGCAGATCATCTGCGGTCAAGGCGTCGACTTTTTCCCTGAAGCTTTTCCATCGCGTGTCGTAGACCAAGACGTCATTCCACGGCGCCCGCCAGTAGATTCCTTCCTTGAGCGGTTCTTTCGCTAATCCGCTGGTCAGGGGAGACCACCTCAACCCTCGACTTCCTGGATACACAGTACTACTGCAACTCTGAAGGGTCAGCAGTAATGGGATCAGCATAAGAAGGAGACGAACGATTGAAGACTGTCTCATAGATCCCTCCTCTTTCTTGTCTTGTGCGTTCCGGCCAATCTGACAACTTACCGAACAGCCGCAGGCGTTCGCTTGTTCCGAGCAACAGCCTCATGGGTTTGAGCCACTCGTTCTAATTCCTGTGCCGTCTGCTCATAATAGTGCGCCAATGACTTGGCACCGGAAACCAAATCGGCCTCTGGTCCAAAGAGGGCTTCATAACGTACAGCAGCCGTCGCTTGTGCGCCGGCCTTCTCGCGCATCGCAACGGCTTGATTGCGATAGTAGTTGGCGATCTCCGTCTGATTGTGTGATGGGTCATAGGAATCCAGGTCGATCGATTCAGGTGAGGCGCAGCCGGAGAATACCAATACGACCATGCAACACAGCAGCAGACCCCTGCAGCGCAAAGCAATCGCCTGATCGCCATGACTCATTTTCTCTTCATATCTACGACTGGACGTGTTGATCATCAGTGTCAGACGTTTCCATACCGAAACCGTGAGCTGAAGACCTGCGATGATTGTACTACACGGAATACTCCCAGCAACTGACCATGCGCAGCCCTTATTAGCAACACGAAACTTGTCATCGCTGTTTTTCCGTCACGTGCGCTATGGCATTCTCATCTCACCTGGCCATCATCGAGCCAACGATCGGATGTACTGCAGGACATTCTGCTTGTCTTTGTCAGACAAAGCCCATTTCCAGGCCCCCATCGCGGTGCCCTGCTCACCTCCGTGAATAGTCTGTGTGAGGTCGAAATCTGACTTCTGCTGAACGGCGGGACTGGTGAGATCGGCCGGCGGCGGAGTCACATCAAAGGCTTTTCCTTTCCCCTGTTCGCCATGGCAAAACCGGCAATACTGCTCGTAGAGGTGTTTGCCCTCCTGGAGATTGTAGTGTTCACGCAGCGTCTGCGGACTCCCTTCCTTCTGCTCCGAAGCAGCATGGACAACCGGCTGGCATGACAGAACGAACAATGCCCCTAAGACGATGAATCGTGAAGTCACAGGCCCCTCCTTCAATTGGACTACCGCTGAAAATATCCTGCGCAATCATTGTGCCATTGGAGCTAACCGTACAGCCCTCTCTGCCAAAGCTGAAGGTGTTGAAAGGACAGGACTTCGCGCCGTCTCCAGTACAGCCCCTCATTTAGCGTCGGGAAAAACTCCACGGAAGGTTCACGGATCACTGTCGCAGAATGCGACAGTTCACTCAGAATGACTTAACGAAGGCAGGAGATTTCAGACAGTACTAACAAATTCTCGGGAGTTGCTCGCCTGAGAGCAGATCGAGAACACGATGCGTACCCACAACAGTCCGCAGGACAACCATGGAAGGGTCGCGATCCGTCACCATGCCGATGTGAGCCGCCAGACTGGCTGCCTTGTGCCGTCGCATCACAGCGAGCGCGGCTTCGGCTTGTAGAGCCGGCACGATTGCGACGAAGCGTCCTTCATTCGCCACATAGAGTGGATCGAGCCCCAACAGCTCACAGGCTCCCCTCACCGGCTCGCTCACCGGAATGGTCGACTCGTCTACCGTTATGCCGACCTTTGCTGCAGCCGCCAGTTCGTTCAACACGCTGGCCAGTCCACCACGAGTCAAATCGCGCAGACAATGGATGTCGATTCCGCTGTCGATCAGATCGGCGACGATATGATGCAATGGCGCTGAATCGCTTTCGACATTGCTGGCGAATGTTAGTCCTTCCCGCACACTGAGCACCGCCACGCCATGGGACCCAAGATCACCGCTCACAAGAATTGCATCACCCGGCTGGATCAACGTCGGCAAGACACGAACACCGGCTGGCACCAGGCCCACCCCGGACGTATTGATGAAAATCTCGTCGCCCTTGCCGCGATCCACAACCTTCGTGTCGCCTGTCACGATCGGCACACCTGCCGCTCGCGCGGCCTCGGCCATGGAGTTCACCACTCGCTGCAGCACGCCCATATTGAGGCCCTCCTCAAGGATGAATCCCGCGCTCAGATAGAGTGGCTTCGCACCACACATGGCCAGATCGTTGATCGTGCCGTTCACCGCCAAACTCCCGAT
>JAOUHD010000007.1 GCA_029865345.1 Nitrospira sp. | reverse complement strand
ACTACGCGAGCCATTTAAGCTCATAGTTGTAAGGAAATACACGACTATATTGGGTTGGTATCAAGACTGAAGGGTCGGTGGAGAAAAGGAATCGGGCCGGGTCGGGGTAATAAGCTGGTGAGCCTGAGGGGCGATCTTGCCCTCGGCGTCCATCATTTCAAACATCAAACAGCACTTGAGCCTTCCACACACCCCCAGCAAGCGTGGGTCGTCAATTGTCAGGTTGAGCTTTTTCGCCTGCTTGGCCGAAATCGGCTTCATATCGGTCAGAAAACTGGCACAGCAAAGGACCAAGCCACAGGTATCGATGCCACCGAGCCGTCTGGCCTCCTCGCGTACCCCGACTTGGCGCATTTCGATACGCCCGCCGAAACGACGGGCCAGGTCTCGGACCAGTTCTCGGAAATCGATCCGGTCCTCTGCTGTGTAGACAAAGGTCAGCTGCCGACGGTGCATGGCTCCGTAGACTTCGACGAGTTTGAGAGAGATATTGAGTTCGGCTGCTTTCGTTCGGCAATAGGAGGCGGCCTCCTGCGAGAGCTGCTCAAGCCGGCGGATCAACGCCGTTTCTTCAGCATCCGGCTTTCGCAAGATGGATTTCATCGCACGCATAGGAGGGAGAAAGGGAGTTGTGTACGGTTCAGTATAGACAATCCCGTACGTGGCTTCTCCATCCACTTCGAGTAAAACAGGATCTCCGTTGCGCAATGGTACGCTGACGGCGCCTAGCTTCTTGACCTCTCCACGGTTCCTGATCTTCACTCCGACCAGGCGGACTGAGGTGGGACAGGTGTGGAGGAGCTCGTCCTTACATGCAGGTTCCATGAGGCAATCATACACAAATTTGGTGGAGGAGGGAAAGGTTATGATGACGATATGGTAAAAGCTGCTTCAGCATGTGTAGCTCGAAAGGAATCGTAAGCTATTGATAAACCTCAGTAAAAAGGCAGCACTCAGCCTGGTCCATTATGGTAGGCTATTTTACGGTAGGAGGAAGGGTGAGTGTACAATGGGTATGATGCTTGGAGAGCGAAAGAAGATGCTGCGAATACCGAATCAGGTTGTCCTTCCGTTCGGCTACCGGATTACCGTTCGGCAGTTATCGGACGCGGAAATGGACAAGCGCGATGCAAACGCCGATGGGATTTGGGATGATGACACGAAGACGATCTATGTACGGAAACGACTTCCCGTGACCCGTCGCCGCTACATTCTTGCCCACGAGCTGGGCCACGCCTGGTTGGACTGGCAACATCGACATATGGACGATGGAAAGGCCAGCACGTAGCGTCTGGAGCACATCAGACTTCTGCCAACTTCATGATATGCCTCCATTCCAGGGGAGTGACCGGCTGAACGGAGAGGCGAGATCCCTTCTTCAGCAACACCATATCGTTCAGCTTGTTCTCTTTTCGTAATTCGTCCAAGGTCAAAGCGCGGGCAAACTTCCGAACATACTTGATATCGACCATGTCCCATCTGGGCTCGGACGGTTTGCTCTCAGGGTCGTAGTGCTTGTCCTTCTTGTCGAATTGTGTCGAATCAGGATACGCAGTTTTGACGACCTCTGCGATGCCGACGACCGCCGGTGGATCAGTGTTGCTGTGGTAAAACAACACGTGATCGCCGACTGCCATGCTGCGCATGAAATTACGAGCTTGATAGTTGCGTACGCCATCCCAATAGGTTGCGTGGTTGGGAGAGCGTATCAAGTCATCGATCGAGAATGTGGTGGGCTCTGACTTCATCAACCAATACCCTTGTGGTCCCATTCATTCCTCTCCTTGTGTGAAGCATTGATCAGCTCCTTTCTCGCGAACGGGCGTCTATAAACTCGATCAGGGCCTGATAGGTCAGCTCTCTTGTTTGAGCTTTGGTCATGCTTCGACCATCGAGGTTTCCTTCTAGCCAGATGCGATTAGAGATCGATTCAATGGCTTCGTTACAGACAGTCCACATGTCATGGAGAAAGCATTCGGGTAAGCCTACTTGGATGCCTTCCGATTCGATGCGATCATCGAGTAGGGCGAGGAGATCAGAAATGGCCTGATCGGGACGATACGGAAGGGGAGTAAAGCCAAACTGTTCTTGGGATTGTTGCTCTTGCATTGCCTGATCGACAAGGTCCCGCATGTACTCTTTGAGTAGACCAATGACATGGCCAGAAAACGCAATAGGCTGCCCCATACACTATTATCGAGCTTCCTGAAGGAAGGAGCAAGATCGACCGAGCTTATTGATGGGAGAATGCCAGGTGGTTATTGGTGTGGATCATTGGATGTGGGGCCAAAAGTGACCGGCGGTGATTAAGCGGGGGTACACCTCGCTGACCCGCTATGAGCGACGAAATCTCGTTGGCTATCTCACGTTCGGCAGGGTCGGTGTACCCGCGCACGATAAACTCTACGCTTTTTCTTAAGACACGCAAGCTCAAAGATGGCCTTATCTTGGAGTCCATTTGGGCTAGGGTAAAGGAGCCAGTAGGACCTGCCTGAGCCTGGAGTGGAAAGATGAACAGCGCGATGGGTGCGCCGTCGGGAGGTCAAAGACGACATGCGGATCTGTGCCCTCTTGTTAGAAATACGGCTCTTGATTCATCGTGCGCCGGCATATTAGTTTCTCTCTACTATCAAGGGAACATCTAATTAGCCATTCCGAGCCCGTCGAGATGATGACCCCTCCCACAACCGAGCACTTCCAGATCGCGCTCAACACCTCTGCCGGTCAGATTACCACGGCTGTGGAGGTGCCGACTGGATTTGTGCCGGTCACGGCCATCGTTCCCTTGATACGTCGTTTTGGAGAAGAGGCCCAAGCGCTTGAAGTTGCCCGTTCCACCGATGCAGGCAAAACACCGTCCTGCCACAAGGGATGTGCGGCTTGCTGTCGAATGTTGGTCCCCTTGTCGGCCCCGGAAGCATTCGCGTTAGATGAGTGGGTCCGCTCGTGTTCGACTGAGCAACAGGGGCGTATTGCAGCACGGTTCGAGGAAACGAAATCTCGGCTCCTGTCGCAGGGTCTCTGGCAACGACTCTCAGAACTCTGCAATGCTCCGGAACAACCGAACGACGATGCCCTGGAAGTGGTGAATCGCAAGTACTATGCCCTGCGACTGCCTTGCCCCTTCCTTGAAGAAGAGGCATGTACGATCTATGAGGCGCGTCCCGCGGCATGCCGGGAGCTGCTGGTGAGCTCGCCTCCCGAGCGCTGTGATGACCTGATCGCCAATTCCGTAGACCCAATTTCAGCCCCTATCCTGGTCAGCACGGTGCTGGGGCTTCTATGGCAAGAACTGACGAAATCTCCGACAAGATTGATCCCACTCCCGGTAGCTCTCGATTGGGCGAAGGGTCATGAGCAAGAGAATCAGCATACGTGGAAGGGCGTCGAGTTACTCGATCGTGCACTGGACAAGACGTGGCGTTTTTTATGCCAATCGATGTCTAGAAGCGGCCAAGATTCTGTTGAATAGTGGCCGAGATCAGCGTTATGCAGCGTGAATGAAGAGGAGAGATTGTATGCAGAAGCCTGTTGTGGTGTGCTTAGACTTGGAAGGGGTGCTCGTGCCGGAGATCTGGATTAATGTCGCAGGGAAGACCGGCATTGACGATTTAAAGATAACGACTCGCGAGATGCCCGATTACGACAAGCTCATGAGACAGCGGTTGAACATTCTCGATCGGCACGCGTTGAAGATTAGTGACATTCAAGATGTGATTGAAAAGATGGGGCCGTTAGACGGGGCGACTGAGTTCCTCGCATGGCTGCGGGAGCGTTGCCAAGTCATTATTCTGTCGGACACCTTCTATCAGTTCGCCCAGCCACTCATGCGACAGCTTGGCTTCCCAACTCTCTTTTGCAATCAGCTAGAGATCGATGGGAGTGGCCGCATCGTGAACTACCACATGAGAATGCAGGATCCAAAGAAGCATGCTGTGGCTGCGTTGAAATCGCTGAACTTTTATACGATGGCCGCAGGTGACTCGTACAACGATACCACCATGCTCAGGGAAGCCGACGCCGGATTTTTCTTTTGCCCTCCCGAGCATCTACCAAAAGAATTCCCTCAGTTTCCCGTGACGCAGACCTACGGCGCACTTCAGGAGCGGTTTGCGAAAGTGGGTCATTTGCAATAGCGGGTGATAGACGGGGATTTAGAGAGTTCGATGGAGGTTCTCGGTGGAGTCGGTCACTGCGACCAGCGGCCGCCTAGAAGTTGATCCAGAGCTGGGCGTAGGCCCAATCTTGTCCGACGGCACGGCGTCCCAAATTGTGTGAAATATACGGACCAGGGAACAGGTGACCATAGCCGCCTTGAAAGGCGACCATTCCGTTCATAAAGAAATGGGTCCAGACGACATCGACTTCGTCACCGATATGGGTCGCGGTGTTGTCCGGCCGTGAAAAGACATAGACACCCTGACTTGCCCGGTACCAATTGTCACGAGCGTTCGCAAGGTGGATGTTCGTGTACCAGAGTTCGATATGGTCGTTCGTGGTTGGGCGTGCTTGGAAGTTCCCTGAGAAGCTCATCATATTCTTCCACGCGATGACATCCATGTATCCCATGTGAATGTGATTCGTCGGGAAGAAGTTCTCAAACGTGTTGGCGGTCTTACAATCGCCATAGGCCGCGTTGAGGGTACAATTCGCTCGTCCGTCTCCTGAGGCATAGTCGAAATTGAAGGCGATGCGAGGTTTGCCCGGTAGGTTGAAGGCTGTATATCCGATCCAGTTTCTCGTCGCCCACGCATTGATGTGGAGACACTTCCCCTCTCCTCCAGGATCACCACAGAGGGCGCTAGCACTGGCAGCGGTGTCCCCCATCTGGCCGAACTGATAGACCACTTCGCTGGAAGCATCGACATAGCCTTTTTTCATGGCCACTCGCGCTCCGACGGTATGGCGGGTTTGATTGCCGTGCTTCGGGGTGCCTAGTCCCTGGGAGTTAATGTCTCCCCCGCCGAGGTTACTCTTGTAATAGGCGTAGAATGGTTCAATCAAAAACCCAGGGACCGTCTTGATCTGGTTGTACAAGATAAAGAGGTCCGCATCCCCGGCCGCGTTTCTTGCTTGACCTGTACCCCCAATGTTTGGGTTTCCGCTCCCCAGGGCTGCTCCTTGTACCAGGTCCGTTTCTGCTGTCCGAAACCAGCCAGCATGGGTATCCATGATGCTGTGGCTATACTGCACCATGACCCCGTCAAAAGAGAAACCCGTGTTGGCCCAATCGAAGTGGCCGAACAAACTTTGGTCCCCGAAGACGAGATACTGCCGACCGGCCTTCAGCCCTAACCCCTGTACGCCGGCGAAGTTTCGGATCAACATGTAGCCGGCTCGAATACCAAGTGAGCAGACGGGTCTTCCTCCCTGGCTTGGCGTAGAACCGCAGGTATGGATAATGGGGTCTCCATTAATCCCCGCGCCTCCGGCGCCGACCGGTGTGCCGTTTCCACCCCAAGTACGAGAATCAATCAGTTCGAGGTAAAAATTGACATCGGGGGACAGGTCGTAGCCGATACCCAGTCGGGTCATCTGCTGGACGAATTGATCATTTGCTTTACCTAGGAGGTTGTTTGGCGCAATGCCGGGCGCATTACATTGTCCAGCAGCTCCGATGCCTCCGCCGAAGCAGACGTTGTTACGGTACTCAGGCCGTACGCGGAGATCAGCACGTATCCAGAGGTTGCGAAGGTCAAAGTTCCTACCTGTTCTTGGGTCAAACGGTTCGTAGGCTTCTTTTTGTGGGATCCCGCGACCGATCACGATCGGATTGGTGATCTTTTCGCCTGGTGGTAATTCGAAGGCGCTTTGGGCTGGACCGCAAAAAGCAATGAGCCCGGCCGCCGCCATCGTTGCCGTGAGGAGAACTGTCTGCCACTGTCCCTGTCGTGGTCTAGGAGTCGTACTTAGCGTATCCATGCTCTGGAAATGAATTGAGTCGATTTGCGCAGGTCTTTCAGTAGGAGGCGGGAAATAGAGGGGAATCTATATTGCCCGTGTCCTCTTCGTGAAATCACCGCATTGATCATGTGTGGTTATTTTATATCTGACCCAACTTGCTCATGGGTGCGGGGGTCTCCTCTGGAGGTGTCCCTGCAGCTGTAATTTCTTCTTCGGCCTCTTTTATGGAAGCGTGAAGATCTTGTTCGACCATTTTGACTTCTTGCTGAATCATGTTCAGTTCTGGTTCTACGGACTTGCGAAGGTCCTCAGCTGTATCTTTAAAGCCCTTAATGGCCTTGCCGACCTGGCGTCCGACTTCAGGGAGTTGTTTTGGACCAAAGAGGAGAAAGGCGATCACCAGAATGATTAAGATCTCGCTGGCTCCCAATCCAAACATGAGTCACGGTACGAGAAAAGGTAATGCCATTGATCTCTCGCTGTTCAGTCGTCCAGCCACTCAGGCCGCTTACCCTTGTTTTACCTGGCTTGGTTGTGTCGATTGGGGAGCGGGTGATGGTGAGGCTTCTGATTGGGCACCGACCTGATTAGTTGTAGTAGCCTGCGAATGGGCCTGCTGAGACTGTTCGGCCGGTGTGACGTCAATCGCATCAGCTTCGTGCACAGATTTTTTGAAGCCTTTGATGGCTTTCCCGAGGCCTTCCCCCAATTGGGGAAGTTTACCTGCGCCGAAAATGATCAAGACAATGATCAAAATCAGCATTAATTCCATCCATCCAAATGAACCGAACATCAGAACCTCAAAAGAATGTAATGAGTATGGACCTCGACTGGCATGTCCCTGGAAGAGAGGGACTCTTGCTCTGCACTCGTCGCTGCGAAGGCTATAGGAAGATTACAGGACAAGTCAAGAAGAAGCGAGGGATCGTGTTGGGTTAGAAGGGTTGGATAATTCCACCCCCAAGGACATGGTCACCTTCATAGAAGACGGCGGATTGGCCAGGACTGAGTGCCCGTTGAGGCACCTGGAACTGAATGCGGAGGCTTGAGGAGTTCAATGGCGACAGAGTGGCGGGTGTTGGGGGTGTCGCGTAGCGGACTTTGACCTGAACTTCAGCGGATCTCTCCAGTAACTGGGGCGTAAACAGGTTGAGGTCGCTCACCGTGCACTCCTGTCTGCGTAGAGATTCCTCTGGGCCGAGCACGACGGTATTGGTTGCTGGCCGTACCTGTTGCACATAGAGCCGTTGTCCGGTGGCAATACCAAGGCCTCGGCGTTGGCCAGGTGTATAGAACGCAATTCCGTCGTGTTGACCCAGGGGCTGCCCCGTCTCATTGATAAAGAGGCCTGGTTTTTTGGCCTCGGGAAGCTCCTTCTCGATAAACGTACGGTAGTCTCCTTGGGTGACAAAACAGATCTCCTGACTTTCCTTCAGCTCGTCGGCTGGGAGCCCCAAGGCCTCCGCTTCTCTCCACACATCAGGTTTTCTCAGATTGCCCAGGGGGAAGAGGAGCTTGGGCAGCCAGTGAGGGTTAAGGCGGTAGAGAAAGTAGGTTTGATCCTTGCGGTCATCGGTGGCCCGCGCCAGGACCGGAATGCCCTGATGGTTTTGGAGACGAGCGTAATGGCCTGTCGCGATGTAATCGACCTTGCGTGCGGCGGCGAGATCCATGAGGCTCCGAAGCTTCACTCTCTCGTTACAGCGGACACAGGGATTGGGTGTGGTGCCAGTCGTATAGCCGTGAAGAAAATCGTCAATCACTCCTTTCTGAAAGGTGTCACGGGTATCGATAACTTCGTGAGAGATGTTGAGCAGTTTGGCGACGTGCTTGGCGATGCCGACCTTGCAACAGCTTCGTTCTTGCCATTTTTTGGATGTTGCGACGGTTTCGTCCTCGTGTTCCCATACCTGGAGGGTAATGCCGTGCACCTCGTAGCCTTGCTGAACGAGTAATGCTGCTGCGACAGAGCTGTCAACTCCACCGCTCATACCGAGGAGGACGGTTGGGCGAGTCATTGGACCGGCATTGTACCGGGATGAGTCGGTAAAGGGCTAGAGGTCTACTACGCGAGTTTTGCCTCGATGGGAGTCGAAATCATGAACGTTCTTGGGTGACGGTTGGCCGTCATCGACCCATTTATGAGCTCCCATATCACACATGCCGTGGAAGTGGGCGCCATCTTCGATCGAAATGCCCGGTGTACGAATGTCGCCGATGAGCACCCCAGGTTTAAGGATTTGAATTTTAGCAGTAGCTGTAACCGTTCCGTTGACCTTGCCGCTGGTCATGAGCGTGCCGGCAGAAAGAATGCCTTTGATAACCGCCTGCTCTCCGATAATGAGAGTCCCGGTAGTGTGAACTTCCCCTTCAACGCGGCCGTCGATGCGGATGGTCCCGTCAAAGTTGAGGACACCCTTGAAATCGACTCCCTTCCCGAGGAAGGTGAAATTATCGCTGTCGCTAGTGTCCTGAGAGCTTTTGTCGCCGAGAGCCCACATCAGTTGTTCTTGCTCCTTGTGACAAACACCGAGGAGGCGCTGTCCTTACTTACGTGGGATTGGACAGTAGAGAGGGGCTTATTCGGTGAGAAGGAGCCTCCCCTCTCTGTGCCGTCTATTGTATCACATGCTCTATGCGGGAACCCTCCGGATGGCTGGTTCAGTCGATGTTCCGACTGCATGGAGATGTGTGGTGTCACGTTGGGATGTGGAAGCAGCGTGTTCCATCTCTAGGGTGCCGTTGAAGAGGACACCTTCTTCCATGGACAGCATGGGGGTGGTGACTCCACCATTGATGACCGCAGGTGCTCGCAGCTTCATCTTGTCTTGGGCGTGTATATCCCCTGTAATTTTTCCCTTACAGACGATTGTGCCGGCCGTCACTTTTGCTGTGATGACAGCTTCTTCGCCGACCAGGAGGATGCCATCGGTGTGGATTTCTCCCTCAAGAGTCCCATCAATCCGAACGGTTCCGTTATAGGTGATCGTGCCCTTGAACACGACCCCTTTGCCGACGAAGGCACTGACATCTTGGCCAGGTTCGTGGCGCATAGGCTCAAGGTTCGATCCATTGCCTTCAATATCAACCTCGTCGGAACGCCTACCGTCTTGTTTGTCCTTCCACATACGCTCGCCTCCTCTCACGATTTGGGCTAGGGGAATCCGACTGAAGGGCGGAATCCTCGTCGTTAAAGGATATATCGGTCGGTTCCACCGAGATATTTAGCGGCCATCTGGGTGAAAACGCAATGAGAACCGTTTTTGAGGCTGGTCTGGGGTATCAAGACATGATGAAAGTTAACTGAGCAGGGTCTCCACAACACCATCAAGTTCGGCAGGGGAAAAATAATGAATGACGATCTTCCCTCCCTGGTTTTGAGGGTGAATTGTCACCTTTGTGCCCAACCGTTTCTGTAACCTGGCTTCGAGGTCCGCCCATGGGGAGCTGTGAGGTGTTTTCTGCTGCCGCTTTTTTCCTGTAAGGGAGGATTCCACGAGTTTTTCTGTTTCCCTGACAGACAGAGCTCCAGACGCCACCATTTTGCCAATCCTCAACTGGTCTTCGGGGGATGAAAGGCCGAGGAGGGCTTTCGCGTGACCCGTTGTGAGGGTGCCTGCTTGGACGAGCTCCTGGAGCTCAGGATGAAGATGGATTAGCCGAACGAAGTTCGCCACGGAAG
This sequence comes from Nitrospira sp., assembly GCA_029865345.1. Lineage (GTDB taxonomy): Bacteria > Nitrospirota > Nitrospiria > Nitrospirales > Nitrospiraceae > Nitrospira_D. Next base: position 40,338 of record JAOUHD010000007.1, on the reverse strand, counting down.
AACGATCACGACCGACCTTCGTGGCAATAGCGTCTTGCGTCAGACCGAATTCATTCATCATACGCGAATAGGCTCGTGCCGTCTCCATGGGATTCAAGTCTTCGCGTTGGAGATTCTCAACCAATGCCAGCAAGAGTGACTCTTGATCACTGCAGTTGCGAATGACGACCGGAATGGTCTCTAGACCGGCTTCTTTTGATGCACGCCATCGGCGCTCTCCGGAGATCAGTTCATAGATCCCGTCCCCTTTACGGCGGACCATGATCGGCTGAAGCACTCCGCTCTCCTTAATGGACGCAGCCAGTTCAGCGAGTTCGTCTGGTGGGAAGGTGTGCCGTGGCTGATAGCGATTGGGGACAATCGTGTCGATCCGTATCCTCTGGACATCGGTCGGCTCCGTAGGCGGACTCAACTTGGAGGATGGGAGGAGGGCGCCAAGGCCTTTACCGAGGGCTTTTTTCTCCATGGGCAATAAACTCCTTAGCTAAATGTACGTAAGACTGTGAGCCGGCTGATGCCACGTTGTACAGGATTCCCGGTCGGCCGTAACTCGGAGCTTCTGCGAGGGAGACGTTGCGGGGGATGACAGCGTGATACACCTTATCAATGAAGTGAGCGCGTACTTGTTCGGCTACCTGTCTGGCTAAGCTATTACGCGAGTCAAACATCGTCAGAACAATACCCTCTAGGTCTAGGCTCGAGTTAAACGATTGACGAACAAGATCGATGCTCCTTATGAGCCTGGTCAGACCTTCCATCGCATAATATTCGCATTGGACTGGTATGAGAACTGAATCCGCAGCGGTAAGTGCATTAATGGTAAGAATCCCAAGGGCTGGAGGGCAATCTAGAAAAATAAAGTCATAGGTCGCTCTGATTTCGTTAATGATGGACTTGAGATGACTTTCGCGGCCTTCAATATTGACTAGCTCAATCTCAGCTCCTGCAAGATCTGAATTGGCCGGAAGAAGGGAGAGTCCTGGAACTGATGTTGCCATTGAAGATTCTTGAATCGTGCTGATTTTAGCAAGACAACTGTACGTCGTGTTCTTTAACGATCCGTGGTCAATGCCGAGACCACTCGTAGCATTTCCCTGGGGATCCATATCGATGAGCAGAACTGATTTTCCTTCTAAGGCAATGGCGGATGAGAGATTTATCGCCGTAGTAGTCTTACCAACTCCGCCTTTTTGATTCGCAACTGCAACGACCTTTCCCATTGAGGAGCTCCTACAACAGAATTGTTCCACGTGGAACACCAAGGGTGTGTTTCATTTAGACTGAAGGCATAACAATAGAAATAACTCTCTGCCCATATCCCTTCTGCAGTTGAAATGTGTGTTCACGCGATAATGACCAGTTTAAAGAAAGATCGGATAGGGGAATTGGTTGTGATGAAAACAGAATGGCCTTCCCTCCTTGTCGAAGGAGTTTTTGGCCATCTTTCAAAATTAAATCATGCTTCAAGGCACGAGTCGCCAAGTAATCAAATGATCCGTAAGGCATGCGTTCGTTCAAGAATCTCTCTAGGGTACCGTCGAATATGTCAATATTTTCAAGTCGAAGACGGCCGATGATGAACCGAAGAAAGGAGACCTTCTTTGCGACCGGCTCAACGAGAGTCATATTTATATCTAATCTAGCGAGTTTTAAAGGAATTCCAGGAAATCCAGCTCCTGTACCGACGTCAAGGAATCGGGCCCCGACCTTGACATTGTCAGCTTGGAGCGCGGCTAGAGAGTCCACAAAGTGTTTGATGATAATCTCATCATTTCGCGTGATGCTTGTGAGATTGAAGGATTGATTCCAGAGCTGAAGCTGCTCAAGGTACACCATAAACTGTTGTACCTGTTCAGTACTGAGTGGAACGCCAATTTCAGCAGAACTTTCTTGCAGCAGCAATGAAGGCGAACTCGATTGTTCCACGTGGAACAATTACGCTGATGCTTGAGCGAGGTCAATAGGAAAGGTTGGTTCGATGGAATTTCAGGAAAGTACTTGCTGTATAGGAGGGATGTATAGGAGGGAATTGACGCCTACTTTTTTCTATCGCAACCAGAAGTAAGGATATAGCAGCTGGAGTCACTCCAGATATTCTCGATGCCTGTCCCACTGTCTCCGGTCTTACTCTATTGAACTTCTCTCGAACCTCCATGGAAAATCCTGAAATGGAATTGTAATCAAACGTGTAAGGAATCAACTTCTGCTCAAGCTTCTTGAATTTCTCCACTTGCTGGATCTGCCGACGTACATAGCCTTCGTACTTGATCTGGAGCTCGACTTCTTCGCCAACTTCGATCTCTGGAATAACCGGCATCCCAAAAGCTTCTAGGAGTTCTTGATAACTCGCTTCCTGCCGGCGAAGAAGCTGTGCCATGGTCATGGCAGCCGATGCATTTTCGAGATACGTGCCTTTGGTCTGCAAACGGATTTCTTCAGTGAATGATGGCCTGGCTGTATTCAGATGCTCGATCTCCATTTCAATCAAACGTCGCTTCCGCAAGAACCTTTCGTACGCTTCATCTGGAATCAGTCCGACGTCGTATCCAACTGGCATGAGTCGAAGGTCAGCATTGCTGTGACGAAGAAGCAATCGATACTCAGCTCGCGAGGTAAACATTCGATATGGTTCGTAGGCATCTTTTGTAATGAGATCATCAATGAGTACGCCAATATAAGCTTGGGACCGGTCCAGGATGAGAGGAGGCCTCTCTCTCAGCTTCAGAACGGCATTGATCCCGGCAACCAAGCCCTGCGCTGCTGCTTCTTCATACCCGGAAGTCCCATTGATTTGTCCGGCATGATAGAGGCCAGCAACTTGCTTTGTCTCGAGCGTTCGGTAGAGTTGGCGAGGGGGAAAATAATCGTACTCAATTGCATAGCCAGGTTTGAGTATTTTGGCCTGCTCTAATCCATGGATTGTTTTCAGCATGGCGGCCTGGACATCAACCGGCAGGCTGGTTGAAATACCGTTTGGATAAAATTCGATCGCGTCCAGCCCTTCGGGTTCAATGAAAATCTGGTGACGTTCCTTTTCCGCAAAACGTACGATCTTATCCTCGATGGATGGACAGTACCGAGGGCCAGTAGATTCGATGATACCGCTATATAGCGGTGAGCGATCGAGATTCTTTTGAATGATGTCGTGTGTTTCTCGGTTAGTATAAGTTAAATGGCAGAGAACTTGTCTGGTCGTGATGTGTTGAGTCCGATAGGAGAAAGGAGGGGGAGGGGAATCACCGGGCTGAGGAATCATCACGGAAAAATCAATCGTCGCCTTGTCCAATCGGGGTGGGGTCCCCGTCTTGAGCCGGCCGACCTCAAATCCAAGATCCCGCATGCAATCCGAAAGGTGTTCGGCTGAAGCTTCGCCGGCGCGACCGGCGGGGAAATGGTTGAGACCGATATGGATAAGACCCTTAAGGAAAGTACCCGATGTTAGTATGACTGCCTTGGCATCGATCCTCTCGCCTGAGCCCGTTACAATCCCGGTGACCGTACCCCCGGCCACGAGCAGTCGGTCCACGACTCCTTCGGCAAGCGTCAGATGCTCTTGTGAGGCCATCGTTTCCTGCATCGCCATACGATACAGCGATTTGTCGCATTGGGCGCGTAATGCCCGTACTGCGGGTCCTTTGCTTGTGTTGATGAATCGAAATTGAATCCCGGCGCGATCCGTGTTTCGCCCCATCTCACCACCGAGTGCATCGATTTCTTTCACGAGGTGTCCCTTAGCGATCCCACCGACGGCAGGATTGCACGACATCTGTGCGATTCGGCTCAGCTCCATTGTCAGGAGCAAGGTGTTCGCACCCATTCGTGCCGCAGCCAGCGCGGCTTCGCACCCGGCATGACCGCCTCCCACTACGATAACGTCAAATGCGATGGCCATCGGTCCCTCTACTTACCAATACAAAACTCGGAAAAAATCTCATCCAACACTTCGTCAGACGTAATGGTTCCAACAATCTCGCCCAGCGCATCAGCGGCACCACGGAGATCGACCGCAACACATTCTGGCTCTATGCCTTGTTGGACCGAGGCCAGTGCGTCATTGAGTGAGGCCTCCGCACGCTCGAGCGCCGCACGATGCCGAACGTGAGTGACAACGACACCATCGCGAGGTTCAAAGGACGGCTTCACAAATTGTGATTGAATCACGGACTTCAAGGCTTCAAGTCCCTCGCCCGTTTGAGAAGAAATGGGAACAACCTTGCACGGTGTATTAGCGCGCAGTGCGTGGGTCAGCCGTTCTACTAATGCCGCGTCGCAAAGATCGATTTTATTCACGACAAGGAAATGTTCAGCATGAAGGGTGGGGGAACGGAAATTTCTCAGATCCATCTGTGTCAGTTGAGCAGCGTCCAAGACATACAAGACGATATCCGCCTGGCCTTGAGCTTCGATGGAACGACGGATGCCTTCCTGTTCAACAAGGTCGGTGGTATCACGCAGCCCAGCGGTGTCGATCAACGTGATTCGCAGACCGAGCCAGACAATCGACTCTTCGATAATATCGCGAGTCGTGCCGGGGATATCGGTCACAATCGCTCGATTCTCCCGGAGTAAACGATTCAGCAAACTCGACTTACCAACATTGGGCTCCCCAGCGATCACCACGCGGACTCCTTCGCGCAGGACCCGTCCCGTCTCGGCAGTCTCCAACATCCTCCGAACGTGATCCAGTGTCTCCTGGAGAGAGCCGATCATCTCCTCGCGCCGGACGAACGTAATATCTTCGTCTGCGAAGTCGATCCCTGCTTCTAGGTGAGCCAACAGCCTGACGAGTTCAGTACGCAAACGATGGACCTGTTGCGCGAGTTCGCCGCGGAGCTGGCGTTGTGCCAATTTGAGGCTCAGCTCTGATTTGGCTCTGATGGTGTCCAGCACAGCCTCAGCCTGAGACAAATCCAGGCGGCCGTTCAAGAAGGCTCGTTTGGTAAACTCTCCTGCCTGTGCGAGCCGGGCTCCGGCAACGATGCAAGCCTGACAGACTCGTTGCAGGACGAGCCCATTTCCGTGGCAGTGGATCTCCACCACGTCCTCCGCGGTAAACGATCGAGGGGCTTTCATGTAGACGACCAGGCCTTCGTCGAGCATCTGCTCGGTCAACTGACTTGGCGTGAAGCCTGAATGGCTACTGATTGAAGGAGCAGGCGAAAAGAGAATATCGGCCAGGTACAGCGTGTGAGAAGCGAGGCTATGAAGCGATCTCTTGGAGCGCAGTCGAACCACATGGCTCGCGATGTCAACAGCATGCGGCCCGCTTATCCGAACAATACCAATACCTCCCTCACCAGCAGGAGTGGCAATTGCACAAATCGTATCCTCGGGCGTTCCGACAGCTGGCATGTTCACACACGTTCGTGAGGATCCGTCACATCGAACGAAACCGACCGAGCATCATTTCTTACCACCTTGTTCGTCCGTCGTCAGTGCTGTGGTGGGAGTTCGAAAGAAAAGGTGATCCGTAGCGAATTGTTGCACAATGCTGAGCACGTTATTGGTCAACCAATACAACACGAGGCCGGCAGGAAAATTGACGAACAGGAATGTCATGGCCACCGGCAACATCAACATCATCTTTGCCTGAGTCGGGTCCATGGTCGTCGGTTGAATCTTTTGCATCACCATCATGCTGATTCCCATGATGATCGGCAGGATATAGTAGGGATCCTGAAGCGACAGATCGGTGATCCACAGCCCCAACGGCGCTTGGCGCAAATCGATCGTCATGTACAGAATATTGAATAGCGACACGAATACCGGCATTTGCAATAACATCGGGAGACAGCCACCCACGGGATTGACTTTGTGATCCCGGTACAGCTTGATCAGTTCCTTGTTCAAGCGGTCACGATCGTCCTTGAATTTTTCTTGGACAGCTGCCACTTTCGGCTGGATGCCCTGCATCTTCTTCATCGATGTATAACTTTTATATTGTAAGGGGATAAACAACACCTTGATGATGATGGTGAGGAGGATGATCGTCACCCCATAATTGTGCGTATAGTCGTTGATATAACGCAGCACGGAGAAGATGGGCTTGGCCACGGCCCTGACCGTGTCCCAGCTCCCGAAAAGGAACCAGCCAAAATCAATGGTATCTTCGAGCCGAATTTGCAGACTCTGGAGGGTGTCAAACTCCTTGGGGCCGGCAAAGAGCTGGAGTTCGAGTGGTGCTCCGGAGGAATCAACCGGTAACCGTACGGCCGTGGAGACAAGTTTGTCTCCTTGCTTCTTAGGCCAAGCGGACGCACTAGTCTTTGGAATAAGTGCAGAAATGAAGTACTTATCTTGTAGCGCGACCCATTTCACAGGACCCTTGAGCTCAGTCTCGGTTTCCGGCATGTCGTGTTCAATCTTGTCGTCAATAAGCGAGGCGGCTCCGACAGAACCGATAAACCCTTCTCCCCAATCCACAACCCCAAAATTCGTCCCCAATCCAAGTTTCACTGCTTCTGCGAGCCCGCTGGATTTCAACGCGATGTCGACGACATAGCTCTCGGTGTGAAATGTCAGTTGCTTTTCCAGTCGTACGCCGGTTGCTGGATTACTGTACGAGAAGGTTATATGGCCTGTGGGGTGGCCCTGGTCCAATGCCGTAAAGTCCTTTTCGACCCTGTAGATCCCCTCGCTTAATTCTTTTGAATGAGAAGTGTCATCCACTGTGATCGTCAAGGGCTCGGCAAACTTGCCGCGTTGTCGTACGAGTTGCACGAGGGACTTTTCATCGGAGCTGCTGCGATAGCGTTTGAGTTCCCAGCTCGTGAGTGCAGCCCCACGGGTCGTGAATTTAGCCCGATAGAGATCTGTCTCCACCTCGATGAATTCCGTTGCGGCGGCTTCTCTACGTGGCTCTTGAACCCCAGCCTCCTTGCCTGAGGGTGTGAGCGACGCAGGTTCTTTGGTCGCGGGAGCGCTTGAGGTTGGAGAACCAGAGCTTGTGCTCGGTAGAGGCGTCTCGTTCACGGAAGGCTCGGCCGGTTCTGAGATGGTCGGCTCAGGCAGCAGGCCCAGCTCCTTGAGCACGTACTCGTACCCGAAGATAATCCCAAGAGAGAGAAACAAGAACACGATGACGCGCTTTTCCATGAAGAGGCTATGCTTTCTTTAAAAAGAGGTGATCGTCTCTACTTGACCGGGTCTTCTCCGCCGGGATGGAAGGGGTGACATTTCAAAAGCCGGAGGATGGTTAAGCCAAACCCCCGCAATGCTCCATATTTCGTGATCGCATCCGAGGCGTATTGAGAACAACTGGGGTCGAATCGGCATGTGCGACCGTACAAAGGGGAAATCACCATGCGGTACCCTTGAATCAGCCACAGACACAGGGATCGCATATCAATAGGCCCTTACTCGAAGAAGATGCAGGCGCTCAAGCGACGCCCTCCAGGCTTGGACCAAGCCCTCATGGGATTGCAACAGTGCGTCTCGCTTTGGAAACACGAGAAGTCCTCGGCCCGGAACCAAGTCCGGATGTAATTGCCTTACTAGTTCACGAAAGACTCGTTTAGCCCGATTGCGTCGGACGGCATTCCCAAATTGCTTTCCCACGATAATTCCAATCCGACTCGGGGCATCGTCCATCTTGTGCGCCAAGAGATTGAAGAGCCCGGTTGAAATTCGGCGACCATGTTGTTTAACGGTCTGAATATCTCGGCTGCTGCGCAAGAAAATACCATGGCCTATGCGAGGTTTCGGTGTCATTGAATGAAGGAGGTATTTCGACGCCGCATCCCATCCGTTCACGATCCCGGAGAAGGCTCTAGCTGGTAGGTGAGCACACGCTCAACAGCAACGCGAGAGAATTTGGAGAGCGACCCGAAGGACACCTGTCGATTTGACACGATGTACCTAGACAGTCAACCGAGCTCGTCCCTTAGCCCTCCGGCGGGCCAGCACCTTGCGTCCGTTCTTGGTGCTCATACGTTTTCTAAACCCGTGCTCACGCTTCTTTTTTAAATTGGACGGTTGTTGCGATGTAAAAGACATAGTCCCCTTTCCGTTCCCTCGCTGTGAATAATCAGGTCAAATGAACGGTGGATTATAGGGGAGGCATGTGGGCCTGTCAATTTCAGGCTGCCTCCAACCATCGGTCGGTGTGCCCGGCTTCGACCCCAAAACGTCCACAGTATTGAGGCACTTTTGCTCTTGGCCACCAGAGTGCCACAAAGTCAGGTGTCACGGGATGATCAAAGTCACCATAAATATTGGAAATAGATAGAATTGTTACCTGATACCGACAATTATCGGTGGCACCGAGCTTGCTGCATATTTTAGGTGTGCCAGTATGCCAGAAAGTCGTAGTCTGTTAAGCTGGCGGATCTATCATGAAATAATCTTTATAGTATTCTGAGGGGTAGTACCGGCGGCGGATCGGGCGCTGCTACGCTTAGGATGGATGGAAGAACAGCTGGATTGACCGAAATCGATGGATGGAACCTGTAAGGAGGATTCTTCGTTATGTTGAGAACAGCATCCCTTGTCTCCCTTGCCTTGACTCTCATTATGATCGCTGGATGTGCGGAACCTCCCACCCAGGAGATCCAGGAAGCGGAAAAGGCTCTTAAAGATGCACAGGAAAGCGGCGCGGCTACCTATAGCGCTGAAGAGTATGCCAAGCTGGAAGGGACCCTTACCACATTGCGGAAAGAAGTCACCGATCAGGATGGAAAATTCTCACTCTTTCGAGACTATGGCAAGGCCCAACAATTGTCTGCCTCGGCCAAAGCCGATAGTGAAAGGATCAAGACGGCCGCGACCCTAAAGAAGGAAGAGGCGAAGGCAGCCGCTTTACAAGCTCAACAAGTCGCCGAAGAGGCAGTGAAAGCCACGCAAGATTTGGTCGCCAAGGCACCGGTTGGAAAAGATCGCGCCGCAGTGGAGGCCATCAGGAACGACGTAGACGGGCTCAAGTCGTTACTAAAACAGGTTCAGGTATCGATCGATAAAGAAGATTATCCGGCTGCGCAAACCCAGGCGAAGGCCATTCACGATATGAGCCAAGGAGTGTCAACTGAAATACAGAACGCGCTCGCGAAGGTGGGCAAAGGAAGACCTGCGAGGAAAAGATAACGCACGGCATGGCGCTTGACCAGACACATACGACGCTTGCCGTAATTCTCTGCGTCCTCTGCTTGGCCGGGTGTGTTCAAGCTGTTCCGCCGGACCTCCTAGTTGCCCTTGAGGCCATCGACCAAGACTTGATCGCATTGCGTGCTCCGGAAGCTGCACCTGAGGAGTATAGGCAGTTTGTTCGCCAATGGGTTGCTCTGAAAGCGCGCGTCCAATTGGACGATGATCTGATCAGATGGCCATGGGAAGCGAGTGATCTTGAGAATGAACTCCGCCGGCTGTACATCACGAGCGAACGTACCGTCTCCCAGCTCCACGAGCGGCAAGCCTCGCAGCACCGCACGGCGCAAGCCACGGTGGCTCGCCTTGAAGAACAGCTTCATGCGATTACCTCGCGGGTCGAAGCGATCGATGGGCGTATCCTCCTAGGAGAAAGAGTCGTTCAAACGGATCTTCTAGTCAAACAAGCGCGCTCCTTCTTCGAGCAAAAAGACTTCCAACGAGCCATGCACGCGGCGGAGAAAGCGGATCATGCGCTCAAGGCCCAGACGGCATTGCTCAGTCAAGAATTGGGACGATATGCCGACGAGAACCGAATCGCCTATTGGCAGACGATGGCCAGGCAGACGATCGAGTGGTCACGCATCCACCAATCAACGGCCATCGTGGTGAGCAAGGCCGACCGAGAATTGATACTCTACAAGAGCGGGCGGAGGGTGCTATCATACCCTGTTAGGTTAGGATTCAATGGTATGCTGGAAAAGCAGGTCCAGGGGGACGGGGCGACACCGGAAGGTCGGTATCGTGTGACGGATAAGCGCGGTCAAGGGCAAACGCAATTCTACCGAGCCCTGGCTCTGGATTATCCTAATGCCGAAGATCGACGGCGATTCAACTATGCGAAGAAGTCGGGAAGGATCAGCCCGGCCAAAGGCATTGGTGGCCAAATCGAGATCCATGGAGCCGACAATGAACTGTTGGCTCGGACCCTTGGGTGTATCATGCTCGATAATCCGAATATGGCGATGCTCTTCGAAGGCGTTTCTGTCGGGACACCGGTCACGATCGTTGGTGCCTTGACCAGGGAGAATGCGGTGGCCCTGGCCTTATCGGAACTTGCGCAACGGAGAAATCAAATCTGAGTGTAGACCCATGGGCCGACTCCTTCTTGCAACATCAGCCGGCGTTTTGCTTTTCTTCTGGGTCGTGAGTGCCCTGACGACCACACGCATCGCGCCCGATAATCCTCCGGCGCTTCACTCGTCCCCCGTCCAGGACCATGCCAGTCTGCGACCATTGCAAGATCGGTATAAGGCGCTCTCCAAGCAGCTGTCCCAACTCATACCGAGTCAGCCGTACATCGTGGTCGATACGGCCAGGAACCGACTCTATGTGAAGCATCAAGAGAAAGTCGTGCTCGATGCCATTGCGTCGACCGGTAGCGGAGTGATTCTTGACAAACCCGGAGAAGGAAATAGCCAGTGGGTTTTCGACACGCCACGAGGAGAATTTCTCGTGAAGACAAAATTAACGAATCCCACCTGGATCAAGCCGGATTGGGCATTTGTCGAAGAAGGGCTCGCTGTTCCGCAAAACGCCGCTGAACGAGCGGAACAAGGTGTACTGGGCGATTATGCGCTGGGTTTTGGAAAAGGCTACTTCATCCACGGGACGCTCTATACCCGATTGTTGGGGAAGAATGTTACACATGGATGCATCCGGCTGAATGACAGCGATCTTAAAGGTGTCTACAAGCTCGCCCGAGTGGGGACACCAATCATGATCTTTTGACCCCTCAACAGTGCGCAGATATTGATGATGAAACTCTGCGCCATTCTGATCCTCTTCGTCTTCACCACGCCAAGCTGGGGAAAGGAGCTCGAGGCCTTCCCTGACCTGCAGCTCAACGACGTACAAGGACTGAAAGAAGCAACCCGTGTGCTTGAGGAAGAGGTCAAGCTCGCGGCACGCCCACAGACCTATGTGCTCATCGATCTGGTCGGGAGCACCATCCAGATTAAAGGTCGTGGCATCGGGCTCCACCAGATTCCGATCATTCGCTGGTCTGGTGAATCGCGAAACGAATTAAAAGGGATACACAAGCTGGTTGCGCGACCATCAGTCGTCCGACGAAAAATCGATCCGGGTGCCGCGGGTGAACAGGAGCCGATTTCACTCGCCGACATGCCTGCCGACTATGTCTTGTCATGTTCGCCTTCGATGACCATTGCCGTGGTGCCCTCGACAGCCGGCAAAACCCTCCTTCGCAGCGCCGCCATTCTGGGAAAATCAGGGTGGCATTACGTGCAACATTGGGCCAGCTCGTTCTTCACTGACACACCATCAACACCAACACCTCATCTGCAACTCACCATCGCGGCCGACCATGCGCAGTCCTTGGCTTGGTCGCTGGTGGACGGGATGGCGATCGTCATTCGCCGACCAACCGACAAATAAGCAGCTGCCAGATCAGCAACGGGCACGATCACGGATGCATAGGCGGTGGCGCCAGCAGATCGGCTCCCGCACCAAAGACCTCAACCAGAAGTGTTCACGTCTGTCTCAATCGAAATGATATTCTTATTGCGTCCAGGACATCAGACCATAGGATCACTCGCCTAGCTGGTTCGTGGTGGGCACGCCGACTGCGATCACCACTACGTTTGAGATCCCACCTTGATAATGAGTGCTCACTCTCGTCCAATGGGTTGGCCTTACCCATCACCAATAGCACATGGGCCTGTACGCACAGACAGGAAGAAGCGTTGCCTTTTTTAGACCGACTCCATAAGATGCGGAGGATCACTCACCGTCCCCACTACCAGCATTTCATTGAGCCGGGAGGTCGACATCTATGCGAATGAGTGACAAGCTTCCAGCATTATTCCAATCCACGGTCAATCCGGCTCTTGATGCGCTGACTCAGGCTCAGGTTGTTGAGCGCCTATGGGCGAAAGACCATCGAGTCTGGAAGCAGGACCCCAGGGAGATCGTCGACCGGTTGGGGTGGTTGACGTTGCAGGATCAGATGCCGCAAGAGATCGGACAACTACGAAATTGTGCGTCCACGGCCAAGGAGATGAAGGTCAAGGATGTGGTGCTCCTGGGTATGGGCGGCAGCAGTCTTGGGCCTGAGGTGTTCCGCACTGTGTTTGGCGCGCAGAAAGGGGCTCCGCGCCTGTGGGTATTGGACTCAACTGTTCCGGGGTGGGTGCAGCAGGTGACGGGTGCTATTTCCCCATCCCGCACGCTCTTTCTCGTGGCGAGCAAATCCGGTGGGACGATTGAAGTCATGTCACTCTTCGCCCATTTTTGGAAGCTCGTGATGAAGGCCAAAGGGAATCATGGAGGACGGCAGTTTGTCGCGATTACCGACCCGGGGACCGGCTTAGAAAAGATGGCGCGGGACTATGGGTTTGGGCAGATCTTCAGCAACCCAGCCGATATTGGTGGGCGCTATTCGGTGCTCTCTCTCTTTGGTCTGGTACCCGCAGCACTCCTGGGACTCGATGTCACGCGGCTTTTGGACCGTGCCGCCGGCATGGCGGAACGATGCCGTCAGCAAGAAGACGCCGAGGCGAATCCCGGTGCCTATCTCGGTGCAGTGATGGGGAGCCTTGCCAAAAATGGATGCGATAAGGTGACGGTCATTGCGTCACCGTCGCTCGCGACGTTCGGGCTCTGGGTCGAGCAGCTTCTTGCGGAAAGTACGGGCAAAGAGGGCACAGGCCTCATCCCTATCGCACAGGAACCGGTGGTAAAGCCGAGTGCGTATGGAACCGACCGGTGCTTCGTCTATCTCAAACTCAAAGGAGAAAAGAACGGGGCGCTCGATCGGGCTGTGCAAGCGCTCGCCAAGGCCGGGCACCCAGTCCTGCAGTTTGACTTGCGCGATCGCTATGATCTCGGAGCAGAGTTTTTTCGATGGGAGTTTGCGACGGCGATCGCCGGGCATGTGCTCGGGATTCATCCCTTCGACCAACCAAATGTACAAGAGAGCAAAGACAACACCAATCGGGTTCTGGAAACGTTCCAATCGACCGGACGCTTACCAGAGCAGGTGAGTAGCCATCCCAAAGACGTCGCACAAGATCTCGCGAACCAGCTTCATCCCGGAACCTATCTTTCCGTACTGGCGTACACCACGCCGTCACGCCCGTTTGAAACGGCGGTGCGTCGTCTCCGCCAAGCTCTGATGACGAAACATCGCGTTGCGACCACATTTGGATACGGGCCTCGATATCTTCATTCAACCGGACAGCTCCACAAAGGCGGTCCCAAGACCGGGGTCTTTCTTGAACTCGTGGACCGAATGTCGCCGGACACGACCATTCCCGGTAAACCATTTTCGTTTGGCATGTTGGCCCAGGCTCAGGCGGTCGGTGATCTGGCATCACTGCGCGCGCACGATCGTCATGCGATTCGGGTTCAGTTGGGACGTGACCAGGCTGCCACGGTCAACGCGATTACGGCGGCGTTGGTACCGGCCTCATCAGGCCGGCGGCGTGGAACATTGAAGAAACGTCCTAAGCGCGCTTCCCGCTAATATGGCCGCCACGCCAGACATCCGCATTGCGCCGAGTACCCAGGAGTGGGGACAGGCGGCTGCTTCCTCGATCCTTTCAGTGAGCCAACAAGCGATTCAAGCCCACGGCCGGTGCCTCATCGCCCTCTCTGGAGGGTCCACCCCGAAGACGCTCTATCAAGTCCTGGCTACTCCCGAATGGAACGCGCGATTCGATTGGTCTCGTATGGTATTCCTGTTTGGTGACGAACGCTGTACGCCACCGGACCATCCAGAAAGCAATTTTCGAATGGCGCAGACGGAGCTCTTTCAACCGCTGAACATTCGACCGGAACAGGTGTACTGCATGAGAGGCGAGAGCGACGACCCACCGGCTGCGGCTCGGGAGTACGAAGCAACGATTCGACGACTGACGAACAGCCCGGCTCCAGGGGTTCCGGTTCTGGACCTCGTTCTTCTAGGGATCGGAGACGATGGGCACACCGCATCGCTCTTTCCCGGAACCGCAGCCTTGCAGGAAGATAAGAGGATCGTCACAGTTGGTCACGCTCCCACAGGCATCAGGTCTCGCCTCACATTGACCCTAGGTGTCTTGAATCACGCGGCTGTGGTACTGTTCCTCGTGACTGGGGTCGGTAAGGCCGACATCGTCCGTAGAATTCTTGAGCCCAAGTCCGACGAGGATCGTTCTCTGCCAGCGGCGAGGATATCGTCTGCGTCGGGCCGACTCGTGTGGATGCTTGATCACTCAGCCGCACAACAGCTGAAGAAGACGCCATCGCATCGAGGAGAGACATGATTCTCGCGGGGGACATCGGAGGAACGAAAACCAACCTGGCGCTCTATGACTGGACCACCGAGCGAGTGGAACCACTACGCGTGGAAAGCTTTCACAGCGGCGATTACACCTCCCTCGAAGACATTCTCGTAGAATTTCTCACACCGCCAGAACCGCCGATGCCATTGGATTCCGTGGGGTCCGAGGGAGGGGAGAAGATCCAGAAGGCCAGTAAGGCGGCGTCCGAACCAGTGAAGCTAACGGCCGCCTGTTTTGGAATCGCAGGACCGGTGATCGACAATCGTTGTCAAACGACGAACCTTCCTTGGGTGGTAGATGGTCCAACCATCGCGAAACAGTTCAGTATTCCTCGTGTGCAGTTGCTCAATGACTTAGAAGCCACCGCGTACGGACTTTCGTGGCTGCGAGCGGATGAGCTGGAAGTGCTGAACATAGGCAATCCTCCGAAAAAGCGACAAGCTCTTGCACTGATCGCAGCCGGGACGGGGCTTGGTGAAGGAATCCTCTTCTGGGACGGCAAATCGTATCGCCCTATGCCGTCGGAAGGAGGTCATACGGACTTTGCACCAAGCAACGATCTGGAGATTGAATTGCTTCGTTATCTCAGGGGCCAATACCTCCACGTTAGCTATGAACGGATTCTGTCCGGTCCGGGCCTCCACGCAGTCTATGAGTTTTTGCGTGACACCAAGAAGAACGAACCGACGTGGTTGGCGGAAAAAATAAAAGTCGGCAATCCAGCCGCTGAAATTGCACAAGCTGGATTGCAAGGACAAGCCGAGATCGCCAAACAAGCGTTGGACCTCTTTGCGTCGATCTATGGCGCGGAAGCCGGGAATCTCGCCTTAAAGGCGCTGTCGC
Organism: Nitrospira sp.; assembly: GCA_029865345.1. Taxonomy (GTDB): domain Bacteria; phylum Nitrospirota; class Nitrospiria; order Nitrospirales; family Nitrospiraceae; genus Nitrospira_D. Next base: position 25,075 of record JAOUHD010000007.1, on the reverse strand, counting down.
TCGATGGCGTCTATGTCGGAGGTGGTATTGCGCCAAAACTCATTGCGAAGCTCCAAGATGGGACGTTCATGAAAGCCTTTACGAATAAAGGTCGGTATAAACGCTTGATGACTCACATGCCAGTGAAAGTCATCATGAATCAGCAGACGGCCCTGCTCGGTGCCGCATCGGTGGCGGCAGCCCTGTCGCTCGCACCTACGCCATGACGTTGGTTGATCTCGATCACCTCAAGAAAGCGGCTGCCCTAAAAGCTAGTGAATTCGTCCGCAGCGGCATGGTCGTCGGCCTGGGGACAGGGTCCACGGCAAAACATCTTCTGGTGGCGCTTGGCGAACAGGTCAAGGCCGGCATGAAGCTGCGAGGTGTGCCGACGTCGCAAGAGACTGCAGTGCTCGCCCAGCAGGCCGGCATTCCGCTGATCGACGCCGAGAATCGGTGGGAGATCGATGTCGCCATCGATGGAGCGGACCAAGTCGATCCCCATTTCAATCTGATCAAAGGCGGTGGGGGCGCGTTGTTGAAAGAAAAGATTGTGGCTGCGTCTGCAAAGCAGTTCATCGTGATGGTTGACCACACGAAACAGGTGCCGGTGCTCGGAGGGGCCTTTCCGCTCCCTATCGAAGTGATCCCCTTTGGGTGGGGCAGTACTGCTCGAGAAATTGAAGCGCTTACCAAAAGCCGCGTGGTACTCAGGGAACGCAACGGCGCTCCGTTTAGGACCGAGGCCGGGAACCTCATCGTTGACGTGCATATCGATCGCATCAGTCAGCCGGGTGACCTCGAAACAGCACTGAATCTCATCCCCGGCGTGGTGGAGACGGGGCTCTTTGTCGGTCGAACCAACGTCTTGATTGTCGGTACACCTCAAGGCGTTCACACCCTCTATGCCCCCAAGACATGAGCACTCGCTCAGCAGACGAGAGGTCTTACGGGCGTTCGGGCAAAAGGTTCGCTTCCTTCTCGCCGCACCAATAGCGTATACACTCGTACCATCCGAATCCGCAGACGCTTCAACAACAACCAGACCACAAGGCGAAGACATGAGTGTTGATGATATTTTAGGCAGCAACGATCCGTATCGGCTTCCGCGGCACGTGATTCCGACCCGGTATGACCTGAGGCTTGAGCCGGATCTCACAACAGGACGCTTCCTGGGCCAAGCGACGATTCTCATCACGGTCAAAAGGACGACACAGACCATTCTCTTGAATGCTGTGGATCTTGTGCTTCGGTCCGTAATGGTTGAGGGATTAGACCGAGCACCACCCAACGCGACAATCGAATTGGAACGACAGACCCAACGGGCTAGATTGTCATTTAAGGAGACCATCGATCCAGGCGAATGGACGCTCACCATTTTGTTTGAAGGCACACTGAACAACCAGCTCCGCGGCTTCTATCGGAGTACCTACAAGGACGCGTCGGGGATCACGCAGACCCTTGCTGCTACGCAATTCGAAGCCACCGATGCGCGGCGCGCCTTCCCCTGCTGGGATGAGCCGGATTTCAAAGCCATCTTCGCGACGACATTGGTCATCGATCCACAGCTCACTGCCGTTTCAAATACGGCGGTGGTTTCTGAATTGATTGAACACAAAAAAAAGGTCGTACGTTTTGCCGACAGCATCATCATGTCGACCTATCTGGTGGCCTTCATTGTGGGGCAGATCGAAGCGACGACGCCAGTCTATGTAGGCAAGACTCCGCTTCGACTCTGGACGATTCCAGGAAAACAGCCACTCACGCCCTTCGGGCAGGAGATTGCCGCTGCGTCGTTGAAGTTTTTCGAAGACTACTACGGCGTCGCGTACCCAGGAGACAAGCTGGATCTTCTCGCAATCCCAGACTTTGCATCCGGGGCCATGGAAAATCTCGGGGCGATCACGTTCCGTGAGACGGCACTACTTGTCGATCAACGGACGGGAACACACGCTGAGCTCGAACGAATTGCCGACGTCGTGGCTCATGAGAACGCCCATATGTGGTTCGGCGATTTGGTGACGATGTCCTGGTGGAATGGATTGTGGCTCAATGAAGCTTTCGCGACCTTCATGGAGATGCTGGCCGTCGACGCCTGGAAACCGGAATGGAAACGATGGGAAACATTCAGTGTCGCCCGCGCAGCTGCGTTCTCCGTCGATGGGCTCATGAGCACCAGGCCGATAGAATTCCCGGTCCATGCCCCCAAAGACGCGGATGCGATGTTCGATATCCTGACGTACGAAAAAGGCGCATCGGTCCTCCGCATGTTGGAGCAGCATATCGGTCCGGTCCTGTTCCGCGATGGGGTCCGGCAGTATCTTCGCGCCCACGCCTACGGCAATGCTGATACTAAGGATTTGTGGACCGCCCTTGGCACGGTCGCCCGCCAGCCGGTTCCCGAGCTGATGGACGGCTGGATCTTTCAACCAGGTTTCCCCTTGGTGACGGCGGAAGTATGCGGTCAAGAATTGCAGCTCTCGCAGCAGCGCTTCACCTATCTCATGCAACAGTCGGTGTCGGAACAACTCTGGCAGATCCCGGTTCAGATTCGCCTGGCCATCGGCGATCGGGTGGAACATCGTCGGCTGTTGCTCACAGAGCGTGAGACGGCGATCGGACTCCCAGCGGGGGTTACCTCCGTCTTTGTCAACGAGGGTGGCCATGGATTTTATCGGGTTCGCCATCGTGGTGCGCTTCTGCAGCAACTACTCGATCAGGGTCTTGACCGTCTGGCTGCGATGGAACGATTCAACCTCATCAGCGACGCCTGGGCTACGACTGTGGCGGGACTGATGCCGCTTCCCGACTATCTCCAACTCACCTCACGCTTCAAGGATGAGCGAGACAGAAATGTCTGGACGGTGTTACTCGACTCCTTCTCCTTCTTGAACAGGATGACGACACCGGAGAATCGAGTGGCATTGGAGGCGCTGGTTCGTGGTCGAGTGGGTCTGGTGGTGAAAGAACTTGGGTGGGATCCGAAGCCGGGTGAATCAGATCTTATCAGACAGCTGCGAGGGGATCTCATCGGTGCACTTGGCAAGCTTGGCAACGACCCGGCAACACAGCAGCAAGCAGCAGAACGGTATCAGCAATACCGAAAAGACCCGTCGACCGCCGACGCGAATGTTGTGCCAGCCCTCGTCGGGATCCTGGCCCATACGGGAGACGAGGCGCGCTATGAGGAATTCTCAGAACGCTATCGCACTGCTTCCACCCCACAAGAGGAGCGCCGGTATCTCTTTTCGTTGGCGGCCTTTCGGCCCAAGGAACTACTCACGCGGACGCTGGCCCGGACGATCAACGGCGAAATCCGTACGCAAGATGCTCCGTTTATCGTCGGGGCGCTGATGATGAATGTGGATGGGCGAGAACAGGCCTGGGAGTTTGTGAAGGCGAACTGGGATCAAATGGATCGGCTGTTTCCCAAACAAGGCCTCAGGCGCATGTGCGGGGGTATCATCGGCCTGGCAACTCCGGAGCTCGAGCAAGACGTACGCACATTCTTCGCTGCCCGCAAGATCGATCTAGGAGGGAAAACCCTGGAGCAATACTTCGAACAACTTCGTATTGCGGTCTCCTTCCGCGAACGGGAAGGAGGTGCACTTCAGCCCCTCGGACTAACTCGCTAGATGCGTACAAGACAGATGCTCTGCAATAAATGGTTCTACATCAAATGGCTGCGATGAGAATTCTCCTACAGGCACTGCTCCTCTCTTTCTATTAAGCCCATCATCACGGGAGGTCTCGGGTCACCCAGGTTTTATTGGAGATCCGGCCTAGTGATTTCCCCAGGTTGTCGGCTGCCTAGCGGCACGTTACAATACGACGTAAGTTTTGTTGGGAAATTTGATGTCTACTCTCAGTTGTCCAGCTTGCGGGGCGAGCAAAATCCGCCTTGCGGCAAGAAAATCTCTTTCTGATGTTCTGCTGGGTGGTCTGACAATCTATCCGTTTCGATGCCAGCTCTGCGCCGATCGCTTTCGAACATTCCTTGGGCGCCGCACGCCCAATCCCCGTCGTAGCTTCGATCGCGTCGAGGTGTCCTTCCCGGTCTGGTTCAAATCCCGACGATCCTCACCCTCTTCCCAATTAGGGTATGAGGGCGTGATAGATAATCTGTCGATTCGTGGATGCCGAATTCGTTCCATTGCTCCAATGAGGATCGGCTCGCGACTAGAATTGGAGTTCCAGCATTCAGACAATTCTTTCCCGGTGACGATTGAGGAGGCAGTTGTGCGCTCCATAGCCGATGGCGCGATTGGCCTGCGCTTCACCAAACTTCATCGCAGCGATGAGCGGCGCATTCGTCAGCTCGTCGATGTCTGGTTGCCCGAACTCCTACACTCGGTCTAGCGCGGTCCCGCCTCTTCTGTCGCCATAGCCATAACCTCTCAGCTGGTTTTGTTCCACCTTGCCAGTTCTTCGCTTTTACTTCGATGCGGTAATTTGCAGCACACACTTGCCTACTCATCCCTCTGGACAGGAGCGAAGGGCAGGCGGGCAATGCGATGGAGCAAATACAGTGACAGTATGAAGACTGTGGCCAACATGAGCAGCATCCATTTAGACCAGAATAGCTGTGGATCGACCAGGGGTGTGGTGTAGATAGACATCTCGTCATTCTGGTGCACCCGCCACGGGATGCCAGGGGCCAGATAATGGGCGACGTATTGGTATTCCGCTTCACCTCTAACGATCTTCTCAAGTTCACTGTCCAGTAGCGTCAGCCAATCACGACCGAATCTCGGAACGCCGTGCGCGCCAAAAAACAGCGTGTCGGGGTTGGTGACTTGCAACAACCGCGTACTGTTTGCCTTGTACGCCACGAGATCAGATCCCGGCGCAAAAACAATGATTCCAACGAGATGGCGGTAGATGAAATCACCGGCAAAGACTTGATTGCGGACTCTATCGAACAGGACCGTTGACTCCGTGGTATGTCCAGGCAGGTTGAGTACGTCGAGTTTGCGACCTCCCAGATCAATGACGTCGCCATCGGCGATGATGGACGTCACCTTCAGCGAGCGCCGCTCCGTGTCGAGCGATTCCCATGGGCTGATGGTGAAGACTCCGTTTTTGATACTGGTGCGGATTTCCGGACGGTCGATGAGTGTGATGCCGTCAAATGTGGCAGCGTCATAGATGTGGTCATAATGAAAGTGCGACAGGATGAGTGTGATCGGCTTGTCTGTGTATTGCTCAGCGACCTCGCGCATGGATCGAGATCCGGGAAGCCGTTCGCCGCTGCCTGCATCGAACACGATGGCCCGCGCGTCACCGACAATCAGATAGGATGTATTGTACTGGGAAGATTTCGGTTCATTGATAGCAAAGGTTTGTGTGTCAATCGCTTCGATGGCGTACCATTCATCAATCATCTTGGAAGCTGAACTGTAGAGCTCTCCTTGTTTCACGTTGCCGAATACGTCAACTGGCTCTACAATCCTCTCGAAGCAACCTGTAAGGCCAAAACACCCACTCACCAGGATTATAACCAGCCAAGGTCTCATAGAAGAATCTACAAGGTAAATCGATCTTGGTTATACAACAGCTGAGGGGCTTATCACATGAACAGGCGGAAGGGAATGCCAGGCAGCTGTAGCTATTGCCTCTGTTACTCCTGCCGAAGCACGGACAACGGTGGTTGGCCGAGAATTCGATAGGTGCTGAGGAAGCCTACCAGCATGGTGAGTATGATCGTAGCTACGACACCCACAGCCAGAACAGCTGGTTGAAGGTTCCAGGAGAGATCAAACACGGTCTCCAGAACAGCCCACGACAGCACACTGGCTAGCGCACAGCCGAGCAACCCACCCAAGGCCCCCAACAACGCATATTCGACTGCAAATGAACGTGCGATCATACTGCGAGTCGCTCCCAGGGCTTTCAGAATGACTGACTCGTACAATCGACGATAGCGTGTCGCCGCCAGGGCCGCAGCCATCACCAGGCCTCCGGACAGCACACAGAACAGCGCAACAGCACGAATGGCGAGGGACAGTCGATCCAATACCTTCGCGAAACTGTCGAGGACGTCGCCCATATTGATGGCTGTCACATTAGGAAAGGATGCGACGACCGCTTGCTGTAAGGCCACCTCTTCTGACGGGGCGACACGAACGGTGGCCACATAGGTATGCGGAGCTCCATCGAGAGCGCCCGGAGAAAAGATCATGTAGAAGTTGGTCGAGAAGTTCCCCCACTCCACTTGTCGAATGCTGCTGATCTCTCCAGTGATGGGTGTTCCTTGTATGTCGAGCTCAAGGGTGTCTCCGACTGTGAGGTCAAGTTGCTTCGCCGCATCCTCCTCGATCGAGATCAGCGGTTTGGTAAAGATCTGTTCTGGTTTCCACCACTCGCCCCGAACGACCTTGTTGTCTTTGGGAAGATCGTGGAGGAACGTCAGGACGTACTCGCGTGTCAGGTACCACTTCTTCCGCCGTTCTTCCTTCTGGGCGGCTTTCTCTTTCTGCTCTTCTTCCTCAGACGTCGCTTCGATTTTGATCGGTTCCCCCTTCAGGCCAGCGAGTCGTGATCGCACCAACGGGGTCAGCTTGGGGGCCTGATCGCTGGACTGTTGGTGCAAGAGACCGACGAATCCCTCCGCTTGATCGGGCTGGATATCGATGAAGAAAAATGTTGGTGAGTCGGTCGGCCGATTCTCACTGACCTGCGCGAGGAGCGATCGTTCGACAAGCGACACCGTGGTCACTACCATCACGCCGATTCCGATTGCAATCGTGATGTTCACGACCTGGTTACCCGGTCGCACCACGTTCCCCAGCGCCTGGCGAAGGATGAGCGCCTCAGGGCGTGGTCCGTTCTTAAGGGTGCCGAGTACCAGATGGGCTGAGGCTCCTAACAGCAGCACCGCGGCGGCAAACGCAAAGATAAAGAGCAGACCCACTCTCCAGGAATTAGCTTGCCAGATCGATAAGAGCGCCAATCCCAGGCCGATACCGATCGACGTGATGGCCTTTGCTGGGTCAAGCCCCTTCCAGAATATCCACCATCGGGTCCGGTCTGAGGCACTGGAGGAGGCAAGCGGGGCGACATCACGACGAAAAATCCGAGCCGGTTTGATGTCGCGAATCGTCAGTAATGGCCACAGTGTAAACAGAAGCGTCGATAGGATACCCAAGACCAATCCTTTGGCCAAGGGAGCTAGGGGAAGCGCTATTCCTCCCTGAGTGAATCCCAATTGGTCAAGAAGATCCGATGCCATCAGCGCTGCGATCATCCACGGAAGTCCTTGGTGGAGCAGCACACCGATCATCAGACCAACCAAGCTTCCACCGAGCCCAAGGATCATGGCTTGTAACCCATAGGTCTGGATGATCGTGGAAGAATCTACGCCGACTGTCTTCAAGATGGCGATCGTATGTAGCTTTTCTCGCACAAAGGCATGAACCGATGTGGCGACCCCCAAGCCTCCTACAAATAGCGCCGTCAATCCGATCAAGCCCAAATAACGGGTCAGCTGTTCCAACGACTGTTTCAGCTGCGGCTGTGCGTCTCGGTAACTAGACACGCGGGCAGCGTCGAGCGCAAGTCGTTCCCTCAACTCGTAGAGCAACGGCTCAGGCGCCATAGTGCTTGGGACTTTCAGTAGATATCGCTCACGCATCCTGCTGCCAACCTTGATCAACTCCGCGGTACGAAGCCCCTCTCTTGACATCAATACACGGGGGCCAAGGCTGAAGGCATTAGCCATGCGATCCGGTTCCGTCCTGACCACCCCGGTGATGATGAACAGACCTTGTCCGATCCTGAGTTGATCTCCCACCGTGAGCCCCATCCGGATCAGGAGAGATTCCTGCACGACCACTCCAAAACAGGTACGGCCTGGGCACCGGCGCGTTTGCTGGCGAAGCAGGTCCATGAAGTCGCTCTGTGGCTCCAGTCGGAGCGTGCCATACAACGGATACTGAGGTTCGACGGCTTTGAGCTCTATGATCTGCGTCGGCTGTCCACTTCCGGATGATCCGGCCCTTGCGGCCATCGCAACGAGCTCGCTGACGTGGGTGAGGGCGACTCCACGATCGGTCAACGCATCCAGCACTTCCTGGCCTGTGGAGCTGATCGGGCGGGAGAGTCGGACTTCAAGGTCGCCTCCGAGCAGGCCTCGCGCTTCCTTGGTCACGGCTTGTTCGACCTGTGCTCCGAAAAGAGAGACCCCGGTCAATGCGCCTACGCCGATTGCAATACAGACCAAGAAGTAGAGAAAGTGTCGCCATGCCGCGCGCGTTTCTCGCCACGCCATGTTGATGATGAAGGATGTCATACGCGGGATTCGGGCGCAGAATCAGAGAGTGACCGATCGGCGGGAACAACTTGATTCTTGCGTGGAGAATCAGTTGTGACGTCACTGATCGATCCCGAATACGAGGGCATGGAGTCAGACTCCAAACGCCCGTCACGGAGGGACAGCACGCGCTGCATCGATGAAGCCAGAGTGGTATCGTGCGTCACGAGCACGAGTGTGGTTCCATGATCGCGATGCAGTGAGAGCAGCAGCGCAATGACATGGGCACCGGTGGAACTATCCAGATTGCCGGTCGGTTCATCGGCCAATAAGATGGGTGGACGGCAGGCAAAGGCACGGGCCACGGCGACTCGTTGTTGTTCCCCTCCGGATAATTGGACTGGATAATGTTCCATACGGCTGGACAACCCGACCGCAGCCAGCAATTCGGCGGCCCGTTCACCAGCGTGCCTCTCGCCACTGAGTTCGAGGGGAACTGCCACGTTCTCGATGGCCGTCAGCGTGGGAATGAGATGAAAAGATTGAAAGATATAGCCGACTTTTTCACGTCGAAATCGGGCCATCTGGCTTTCACTCATCGCTGTGATATCTATTCCATCGAGCTGAATGGATCCGGTGGTTGGTCGATCGAGGCCGGCCATCAACCCAAGCAATGTCGATTTGCCGCTTCCTGAGGGCCCCACAATCGCGACCGTCTGCTTGGCCGGGATGTCGAAGGTGATGCGGTCAAGAATTGTGACAGAACGACCTGCGGCTGGTAGAACCATCGAGACGTGTTTGACGCTGATCATAAAAACTGTTCACTTCTTCGGTGAGAAAGAAACATTGGACGATATTATACTGTCTGGAGGGATGTGAGCTAGTTTTGTATCACGTTATGCCATTATCACGACTACTTCATCTGATTCCGCTGCTGATGTTCGTGGTTCTACTCTGGCCGTTGGTCTTGGATGCAGCCTCCACCTCAGCATCGGACACGAGGCCCCGTATCGTGGCGTTTGGTGACAGTCTTACTGCCGGACTAGGGGTACAAGCCGTTGAATCCTACCCGGCTCAACTTCAACGCCGACTTGATAGCCTCGGCTACCACTATCGGGTGATCAACGCTGGTATGAGCGGCGATACGACGGCCGGCGGACTTCGACGCGTACCCTGGATTCTGAACAACAAGCCTGAGCTGGTGATTCTCGAATTGGGTGCGAACGATGGACTTCGAGGGCTCCCCGTCGATCAAACACAAAGTAATCTCCGTCAGATCATCCGACAATTACAGGAATCCGGTACGACGGTGGTCTTGGCCGGGATGAAGCTGCCACCGAATTACGGACAGGACTACACGGCCAGCTTCGAAGCCATGTACCGGATGCTGGCCAAAGAGTGCCAGCTTCTCCTCATCCCCTTTTTCCTTGAAGGAGTGGGTGGTTCATCCATGTTGAATCAGGCTGACGGTATTCATCCAACCAAGGAAGGGTACGAGGTCATCGTGGAGCAAGTGCTGAAAGTGCTCAAGCCGATATTGGATGGGCAGGTACCCAAACCCACGGCCGCTCACAAGCAGAGTTGAAGGTGAGCTCGATTAGAGCCCGTACAAATGTTAGACAAGGCGATGTAAGCTGGTCAAAGGAAGCGCTATTCCTTACGACTTCTTGAAAAACGTATCGTAGACGCCGTACGCGAGGATCGCCCCGATCAGCGTGTAGTATATACCGCTAATTCCACTGTAATCAGGAGCCCCTTCCCCCGCTGGAGCGTTCGCTAACGCCGGTAAAGCCTGGATCAGTACGGTTCCCGTTAATAGACCTGTTCGTGAAAGTAGCCGTTTCATCTCTTCCCCCTTCTAAATCCTAATACAAAAAAGTGGGGCATATCATACTGAATGTTGGCCGTGAGGTGCAAGAGGAAACCGGTCTAGGAGAAACAGCGTAGGGAGGGGGGTAATTTGCAATCAGTGGGGAGGCAGCACGACGGCTGACTGAAGCGCTTCAGCCACATCTTTAAATGAGCAGACAAGCTTCTCGAGCTGAGAGTTCTTCTGCTGCATATCACCCGTCACTGCCCGCATCTGTGCGATGTGCCGCACGATCTCGGTCGTCAACTTGCTGACTGTGGCCAACACTTCCTTGTAGGAGGCCACTTCCCGTTGAAGTTCCTGAGTGGTGGCCTGCCCGGCATTGCCCTCCCGCAGAGAGGTCTGGAGTTGTTGTGTCAGCTGTCCAATGTCCGCGTCACGGTCTTTCAACTGAGATTCAAGATTCGTCATGACCTCTTCATTTTCCCTGCGTTGCTCCTCAAGGTTCCGAATCGTTTGGATCCACATCAGGGCCGCTCCGGGACCGAGTGCGGGCGGACTAGGAAGCGGCTCCTGCCGCTCAAGAGCTTTTGTCGCAGGCTCCAGCCATTCCAAAAAGACCATGATCTCACTCAGCTTCACGTCGGGCGTGACCGAGTGTGGGGTGGTCCCTTTCCCGTTCTCGGAAGAGGCGACCGGAGGTGCTGTGATCGATCCCTTTGCAGGTTTTGGTTTGCGTGATGGCTGGGGCTGGGCCCATCGCTGATATTCCAGTAGCACCGCGATGCAATGGCGGCACATCGGCTCTTCGGGAAGCGTGCAGGAACATTTCGAGACCAGGTGGCCGTCTTTCAGTCGGATGGTCTGCTCGTATAGACCAGAATGACCGACGACGGCGGCCGTGATCTGCGAATCATCGGCCTCGACAATACGAACCCGATTTGCAGTCAAATACTGATGGGCGATTTGAAAGGACGAGGCATCCGAGACGGCTTGGATCATTTGAGGATCGAGCAAACCGAGTCGTTCGGCGCTGCAGGGAATTTTCTTTTGCATGTACGTGCGGAGATCTTTTGTGCTGCTACTGAGGATGCATGATGGCCTCAGTGTGCCGAGCGACTCGAATCCTGTCAAGCAATGAGCAGTTTTGTATGGCCCTGTGTTATCTGACGATCTGAAGAGTAAGGCGCTGAGGTGGTCCTACCGGCAGGGTTTGGCCGAACTGGACTTGCCCATAGGTGTCAGCCAAATATAGTCCGCAATGGATTCTTGTATGAGAGCCTGAACATTGGCAGTTTTACTGGGCTCGAACGACGTCATGTAAATCGTAGCCTGTTTGATCTCACCTCTCAGGCGCCTGGCGACTCGCTTCGGCACGGGGAGGTTAAATTGAACATGGCCCCCGCCCGTGTAACTCACGATCATGCGACGGGGGCCGCCGTTCTCGCGGCGAAATTCTTCTTGTGTGATGACCAGCGTTTTTGCCATACCTTCATCCCGGACCATCGATGCCTCATACATCGTTCGGAAGTGCTCCTCGCTTCCTCCGTGGCACCGTATCAACTGATCGACAATCCTCTCGCGGTACGCGGGGTCGTCGACGATATCCTCCTGTAGGATTCCCCACGGCGCCCACTCAGGCTCCTGCCTGGCTTGATCAAGCCCTAATTTTACGACACGACGAATCAAGGGCTTGGGTGGGTTCATCGCCCGGACGGACAAGTGTCGTTCTCGAGCAAACGTCACCAATGGCGTGTAATCTTCAAACGCGCCACCCCAATTCTGTTTCCAGCGCACCTGCTCCAAGAACTCGCTCGTAATTGGCTGATCGGTCGCGACATAGCGGTCGAGTGCCGGTTGGCCGTCCCAGCCGAACATCTCCATCCCAATGGTGGGCTCGATGCCATCAGCGACCAATTGATTCAGCACTTTCAGCGCAGCTTCAATATGGTAGGGATTGTGGTGTTCCTCCCCCAGGTAGACGATGTCGTGCTGTTCCAGCTTTGTCATCAATTCTGAAAACGGGAGCACACGGCCGCTCTGAGTTTCAAGAATTTGCCAGGGTTGCCATCCCTCGTCGGCGGTGGGCCGGAGGCTGCCGTCGCGCTCAGCCGCACAGCCGATCGGTAATGCCAGCAGACCGACGAGCATGAGTAGCAGGACGCTCAATCGCCAACCTAGTGAATCGATGGACAAGAATGGTAGTGGCATGAAACCACTCCTATCATACTGAATAAGCATGAACAAGCGGACTTGACGCTGAAGTTTGAAGATTACTATGCTCCTACCCTTGGATTCCAATCGACACCCACTTCTATACGCGATGATCAAACGTTCATGAGTCTCGACCCGCTTGCTGACTTCCGCCGTGTCGTGAGTGTTCGCGCACGTCAGTTTCCGGGACAATGGGAAGCATCAAAAAAGTTGATGGAAGGTGCCATCTTCCCCTCTACTTTTACCCGACTCTCTGAAGCCATTCAGAGTAAAGATCTTCCAGCTTCAGTGAAAGAAGCCTTGTTGCGTCTTTTCGAGCGGCCTGTGCCCAAGCGCGTTCAGGATATCGACGGAGAGTGCCTCAAGTCCATCACAGGCCTTCCTCCGGCCAAAGCTCTCCGCGCACTTGCCGTCTTTTTTGAGTTGGTGCCTCCAGCTACCGTGAGGTGGCCCGTGCCGCACCTGTCGAGTGAGGAGGTCGAAGAGGCCGTGCGGCGGCAGGATAATCCTTTTGACCTCCTTCGTCGCACTGATGCGGCATCTGTGTTGGAGATCGGCGCCGGGGATCTCTCGTTCGCTGAGGAGTTAGCTAATCTGTACGGTCTCGAGCTCAATCAACAACATCGCCCGTTTGTCATCCACTGCCTGGACCGCCTGGACCCCCGTTCTCAACTGGGCGGTCCGCTTCATGCAAATCCGGAGAGGTTGCAGAAGTTGCAGCAGAGAGCTGAGGTGTCATTCTCCTTCTTCGGCAATCAAGACATGTTCACACTTGGCGATCTGGATAAACAGGAGTTGCTGGCCCCACGATATACCATTGCCACCTGTTGGGCCCCAGCCACACCGACCTTCGCATATGAGCCGACCAGGCTCTCTGAGGCCCTCATTCGGAACGAACTGGAGAGCACCAAAGGCGCCTTTTACCAGACACGCTTTGGAAAAGAACAAGCGCTCGAAGTCCAGCATGCCGGCCGTGCCCTCCTCTTCCCGCCATGGAAGTTTGAGATCGTTGGCCCTCTTGCTCTCCTGGACCTGCTCGCCCGTCGCGGATGCCTGTGTATCTTGGGGTCAGTCGACGCGCAAGTATTCTGGGAACTCCTCGCGCAGCTACTGGAGGAGCCACGCTATCGCCCGCCAGACGAACTCTTCAACTCCACCAATCTGCCCAAGATCTTTGGCTCGGTCTATCATGCTCTGGCCGGTCTCGCCATCGGTGACTCCATTGACTTGGCTGAGGTGGCAGCCCTTCGGCGTCACTATCTTGGGTCAGGCTCCTCTTCTGCCATGAATGGCGGTGCCGGTCATTTTCGGTATGTCCGCATCAGCCGAGGCGCTACCTTCCCGGGAATTCCTGTGAGCAGCACCGCACGGAAGTTCTCGTCCATGACCGAAGAAGTTCCACCCTGGTTTATCACACTGGTTCCTGCGTGAGCGACTGGTCTAAGCCCCGTGCCATGATGCCAGATCGTAGGGGCGCAAAATTCTTGAATAAATTGACCGTCTCCAGCCCCTTTGTTAGACTTCGATCGTGTCCGATCACCAGCCAATCCTCCAGCGCCATTTCACGCCCTAGACCATCATGAATCCAACGGGAATCATTCATGCCATCCAGGACAATATTGCGCGGGTGATCAAAGGTAAACCGCAGGTGATCGAAATGAGCATTGTCGCGCTTCTGGCTCGTGGGCATCTCCTTCTCGAGGATGTCCCAGGGGTTGGGAAAACGACGCTCGCGCATAGTCTTGCGAGATCGCTCGACTGCTCCTTCAAGCGCATTCAGTTCACCAGCGATCTGCTTCCATCTGATATCGTGGGCGTCTCAATATTCAATCGCCAGAAACAAGCCTTTGAATTTATGCCGGGTCCGATTTTCGCCAATATTGTATTGGCGGATGAAATCAATCGAACGACACCGAAAACACAAAGTAGTCTGTTGGAAGCGATGAGCGAAGCGCAGATTTCTTTCGATAATAAAACCTACCCCTTGAATCAGCCCTTCATGGTCATAGCAACGCAGAACCCCGCCGAATACCATGGCACGTTTCCTCTTCCGGAGTCGCAGCTGGATCGGTTTTTGATGCGGCTTCGCATCGGCTATCCCTCGCCGGAGGAAGAAAAAAAGGTTCTCGATCGACCGCAATTGCTCCATCCGGCCGAAGAGCTCCAGCCATTGCTGGCGACGCATGATGTCCTGCTGCTCCAGGACCAGGTCGATCACGTACTCATGGAGGAAAGTATTACGGACTATCTCTTGGCCATTGTCCAACGCACCAGGCACTCTGACCTCTTGTCATTGGGGGTCAGTACCAGAGGTGCGTTGGCGTTGAGTCGGGCTGCCAAGGCCTTGTCGCTCGTCCGCGGGCGGACCTATTGTCTGCCGGACGATATTAAGGAACTGGCCCCCATCGTGTTGTCTCACCGCATTATGGTGGCCCGAACCCAGGGGTTGCGTCAGCGAAGTTGTGAGCAAGCTGAGCGGATCATTCAGGATTTGGTCGACTCGATTCCTGTTCCCGTCTAGATCATCCCTTCATCTGTGTCCCGGCGTGGAACTGGTGGTACATGCTGCGTCAATCTCCTTCCTTTCTTCACCGAATGTTTCGCCACCGGTCGACAAGCGTGACATCAGAGGGCGTTCAATTCCTGCTCTTTACTATGGCGATCGGTATCGCCGCCATCAATACCGGCAACAATCTTTTCTATCTTTTGCTCGCGATGATGCTGAGTCTCGTGTTGATCTCGGGAGTTGCGGCAGAATACTGCTTGCGACGGCTGGAATTCCATCGTCACCTTCCCGATCATCTCATCGTGAATGAACCAACCACCGCCACGCTGGTCGTGAAGAACCGGAAGTCACAGCTCCCCAGCTTTTCATTGAAGCTGTTCGATGTCAGTGACGGCCGGAAGTTGGATCGAGGTCTGGAGATTCGCCAACTCCCTCCAGGCGCCAGCCAGATGATGTCGTATCCTCTCGTCGCTACGCGGCGTGGTCAGTTGCAACTGGACGGTGTCTGTGTCGGGACGGAGTTTCCGTTCGGGCTCTTCATGAAGCACACGTTTTACCCGATCGACGAAACAGTCATTGTCTGCCCGGAGCTCAAGCCGATCGATGAGAGGTTGTTCCAGGGGCTTCTCACTGTTGGAGTTGAACAGAGCATCCCGCAGCGGGGGCCTGGCAATGATTTATACAATTTGCGCCTGTATCACGCCGGGGATGACTCTCGAAGCATTCATTGGCCAACGACGGCGCGGACGTCTCAATTGACGGTCCGAGAAACCGAGGCCGAAGACCAACGCCGAGCCACCATTTATCTACCGACCGTCGCTCCGGTGAGTCATGATGCCCTGTTTGAACAGGCGGTTTCCGTCACGGCTTCCATCGTTCAGTATTTGGCGCAACGCGGGTACATGCTCCAGTTGTTTGTGGGGTCGTCTCGCTCATCATTCGGTCAAGGAGACGGTCACCTCTTGGAGCTCCTTCGAATGCTCGCCCTGTGTGAACGGTGCTCGCCCCTTGCAGGGTCTTCCGTGCCGACAGAATTGTCCGGAGACCCTTTAGAAGTCGACGAGGGGGCGATGATTGTCGTGCAGCCATGGCGGGGTCCGGGAGATATCGAGCCCACCCAGCCTGCCATTCTGATCAACGGACACCCTATCGCCGGAGCGTTCCATGCCGTTTGATCAGGCCCTTCGGTTCGCGTCGATTTGGCTGGCGTCTACGTCCTTCATCGGGTTGACGCTCGGAGCCGGCCTTCCGGAATGGCTGGCTGCGTTAACCGGGGCCGCACTGATCCTTGCTCTCTTACGGAACGCAGGGGGCAAGTCTATGGGGCGACTCGCCACGTATACGCTCATGTCAACCACCGGATGGAATCTTCTGGTGATCGTCGGCTTTCTTGGATTCTGGGTGGATATGTTGTGGGTCTCGGGCGAACTCCTTCCGGCAGGAGTTCACTTTCTTATGATCCTCATGATCATCAAGCTGTTCAACCTCAAGCTTCGTCGTGACTATCTGCATCTCTACGCCATCAGTCTCGTCGCGATTCTGGCTTCCGGATCCCTCACGACGGACCTGTGGTATCTCCCGATTTTCTTGCTCTACCTTGTAGTTGGCGTGTGGACGCTGTTGCTGTTTCAGCTGACCAAACATCCAGAGGAACCCCGCATTCTCACGATGTCGGTCGCCATGCGACCACAACCTCTGGCATCGGTCAGCCAGGTTACGCCACAATTCTTCTGGCTGGCCAACGGGCTTGCACTGGCAACCTTTGGGCTAACGTTGGTGATCTTCTTCACGATTCCTCGGGTCGGCGCCGGGTTCTACCAAAAGGGCTTTGGGGAGAACATTCGCACATCGGGATTCTCTGAAACGGTGAACTTAGGAGAGATTGGGCCCATCAAACGAGATCCTAGCGTCGTCATGCGGGTTGAGCTATCCGATAGCCTCCCACAGCAAGCAGGTCGCCTGTATTTACGAGGAGTTGCCTTCGATCAATACGATGGGAAAGCCTGGACGAATCGGCTGAACTACCGGCGGGCGGTGAGCGAAGACGCGGCCGGGACCTTTGTTCTTCGTAGTAGCCGATCTCTTACAACCCCCCGCCTTGGCGACACCATCCGACAGAACATTCTGTTGGAGCCGCTCGACACTCCGGTTCTCTTTGCTGCTCCGTTTATCGAAAGAATCAGTGGAAAGTTCCCGAGCGTCCAGTCTGACCTCACAGGTTCGGTGTATCTCCCGTTCCCCAGTTCGTCACGGATCGAATATTCCGTCCTCTCCAGATCCAACTCGTTGCTACCGGAGGATCTCGGTGCGGAGCCCGGTGTCTACCCTGAATCGGTTATCCGACATTTTCTGCAGATTCCTAGTCAACCCAAGCGGATTGCCGTCCTAGCCAAGGAAATCACGCACACGCAACGCACCATCTATGACAAAGCCACCGCCATCCATTCATTCCTGACGCACAACTTTCGTTATAGCCTTGATGCGCCTCTGGCAGAGCAGGACCAGCCACTGGAAGAGTTTCTCTTTACCCGCAAGACCGGGTATTGCGAACACTACGCCACCGCCATGGTTATCATGCTTCGGACGATCGGAATCCCGGCGCGTCTCGTCACGGGATTTCTCGCCACTGAGTGGAACGAATACGGCAACTACTATGTGGTGAGACAGCAAGACGCTCATGCATGGGTGGAGGTGCACCTACCGCATTCCGGGTGGATTACGATGGACCCAACTCCTCCTTCGATCGAAAGTATCGGCAGCGGGTCTCCCGCATGGCATGCGTTGGGACGAATGTTGGATACCATCAGACTTCAGTGGGGTCGATTTTTTGTGCAGTACAGCGCGGCTGATCAGCTCGCTGTTGTGCGGGAATTGAGGGCGGGGAGTACATCGGCCAGAAACAAGGCATTTGATTCTATAAGCACACTCTTCAGCCCGTTCATGGCCATGTTTGGCGGGATGGCAGACTATGTGTCTAAAGGAACGATACAGTCGTTGGCTGAGGTGCTTGTCCCCACACTGATTGGCCTTGCCGTGCTTCTTTGGCTAGGGATCAGGCGGCCATGGGTCAAGGGGATGATCTCTAAAAAAACGACTCGCGACGAGCAGGTCATTATGCAGCTCTACGGACGAATGATCGGGCATCTCGATCGGAAGGGCATTGCTAAACTCACTGCGACGCCGCCCCTTGAGTTCGTCCGTCTCACTCAGGAGCGGTGGAGCAGTGCCGGTTCAGCGGTTGCGTCAATTACCGAGCTCTATTGCCGATCCCGATTCGGTCAAATCCCCCCCACTAGAGAAGAACTGTCACTCGCTGAAGACCATCTTCGCGACCTGATGACACTCGAGAAACCCTAGGAGATCAGGAAGCGGCTCTCCTTCGTATAGATTGTGAGAGCGTCCAGGAGAAATAGACGTACGGTGAATCGGCGTGAAATTAAAGATGATCTCGATGGAGCGGGAAAAGGGATTTGAACCCTCGACCCTCGCCTTGGCAAGGCGATGCTCTACCACTGAGCTATTCCCGCTCGCGAGGTTTGAGGTGCGGAGTGTACTGACCTCTCAGGGTACTGTCAAGCCAGGAATCTGCTGGATTCACAGAAAATTATGAGTTACAAATATTGGAACGTTACATATTGGTAACTAGTGCCGATGTTGCCAAAGTTGTCATAACGAAACAATATGATTTAAAAAGAAACTCACATCATGAGCGGTGCAGAATGCAGACTCTAATCTTAGAGCGGTTATATGAAAACTGCTACTACTACTACTCATAAACCATAAATGGTCGAATCACGATATTTGGAAGTAAAAACATAAAACAAATTGTTTTACATATGCTTACGATAAGTGGAATGAGGAATTTTATAAGCAGCTAAGTATGGCCCGAATATTGCTGAACTTTTCAGTTGCAGGGGATGGTTATGCGGTGATATATGCTTCGCGGCTTTCTTTTAACATGCTAATGCTGAGTTATGAGCTTCATGCGTACAGCAACTAGCAGAAAACAAATGATTGCTGGTTCACATCATCCAGCTGATATGAAAATAAACAGGGAAACTGGGCTCATTCAAGTTCATAAGCGTTGAGGAGGTATCCACAATGTTTTTGTCACGTCGACAATTTTTGAAAGTCTCTGCTGGCACCGTTGCTGCCGCAGCCGTGGCGGACAAAGTTCTGGCATTGACGGCTCTCCAGCCGGTGATCGAAGTTGGCAACCCGCTGGGAGACTATCCGGACCGATCATGGGAACGGGTCTATCATGATCAGTATCGCTACGATTCATCCTTCACATGGGTCTGCTCCCCCAATGACACGCATGCCTGTCGTGTGCGCGCCTTCGTTCGCAACGGAGTGGTCATGCGTGTGGAGCAGAATTATGACCACCAAACATATGAAGATTTATACGGCAATCGTGGAACGTTCGCCCACAACCCACGGATGTGCCTAAAAGGGTTTACCTTCCATCGACGTGTGTATGGCCCGTATCGTTTAAAGGGGCCTTTGATGCGGAAGGGTTGGAAGCAGTGGATGGATGATGGTTCTCCCGAGCTGACTCCAGAAACCAAGCGCAAGTATAAGTTCGACAGTCGGTTCCTCGACGATATGCTTCGTGTCTCCTGGGATACGGCGTTTACCTATGCGGCGAAGGCGATGATCATCATTGCCACTCGGTACAGCGGTGAAGCTGGAGCGCGGCGTCTTCGCGAGCAGGGCTATGCCCCAGAAATGATCGAGATGATGAAGGGCGCTGGTACCAGATGCTTTAAGCATCGTGCTGGAATGCCAGTCCTCGGTATTATCGGTAAGATGGGCAATACTCGGATGAACGGCGGGATCAATGCCTTACTGGATACCTGGATCCGCAAGGTCAGCCCTGATCAGGCGCAGGGCGGTCGCTATTGGTCGAATTACACCTGGCACGGGGATCAAAATCCTGCCCAGCCTTTCTGGTCCGGTGTGCAAGGTTCGGACATCGACCTTGCCGACATGCGCTTCTCAAAGCTGAATACGAGCTGGGGGAAGAACTTTGTAGAGAACAAAATGCCGGAGGCGCACTGGAAGCTGGAGTGTATTGAGCGCGGCGCCCGTGTGGTCGTTATCACACCAGAATACAATCCCACTGCCTACCGTGCCGATTATTGGATGCCTCTACGCCCACAGTCGGACGGTGCAATTTTCTTGGGCGCGATGAAAATCATCGTCGACGAAAATATGCATGACGTCGATTTCTTGAAGCAATTTACCGATGCGCCAATATTGGTGCGTACGGATACATTACAGTACCTGGATCCGCGTGACGTAGTGGCTGGCTACAAGTTCCCTGATTTCTCGAAGAGCTACTCCGGCCGTATCCAATCCTTGAAGCCTGAACAGGTTGAACGGCTCGGTGGAATGATGGTGTGGGACCATACTAAGAAGCAAGCGGTGCCTCTCCATCGGGAACAAGTGGGATGGCACTATACGAACAGTGGCATCGATGCCGCGCTTACAGGTACCTATCGAGTGAAGCTGCTCAATGGCCGCGAAATTGATGCCATGCCTGTCTGGCAGATGTATATGGTGCATTTCCAAGACTATGACCTGGACACAGTCCATCAGATCTGCCGCACACCAAAGGATCTCCTCGTACGTTGGGCACGCGACTCCGGCACGATTAAGCCGGCTGCGATCCACAATGGTGAAGGAGTCTGTCACTATTTCCATATGACGGCGAACGGGCGCGCAGCTGCAATGGTACTCATCATCACCGGCAACGTCGGCAAGTTTGGTACCGGTCAGCATACCTGGGCCGGTAACTACAAAGCGGGAGCATGGACGGCGACGCCATGGTCGGGTGCCGGATTATCCGTGCACACGGGCGAGGATCCCTTCAATATTACGTTAGATCCGAATGCTCATGGAAAAGAAATTAAGACCAAGTCTTATTATTATGGCGAAGAAGTCGGTTATTGGAACCATGGGGACACGGCGTTGATCGTCAATACGCCAAAGTATGGACGCAAGGTATTCACCGGCAAGACCCATATGCCGACACCGAGCAAGTTCCGTTGGGTGGTCAATGTCAACGTGCTGAATAATGCCAAACACCATTACGACATGGTGCGCAACGTCGATCCGAACATCGAATGTCTGATTACGCAAGACATCGAAATGACGTCCGATGTCAATCACAACGATATCGCATTTGCTTGTAACTCCTGGATGGAGTTCACCTATCCAGAAATGACGATTACCGTCTCCAATCCATGGGTTCAAATTTGGAAGGGCGGCATCAGGCCGTTGTATGATACTCGTAACGATTTGGATACCTTTGCGGGAGTAGCCGCCAAGCTGTCAGACATGACCGGCGACAAGCGCATGCGGGACTACTTCGCCATGGTCTACGCGAACCGAGTTGACGTCTATGCTCAGCGCATGCTGGATGCATCGAGCACATTCTATGGGTATTCAGCCGACGTCATGCTGAAGTCAGAAAAAGGCTGGATGGTCATGGTCCGCACGTATCCGCGGCATCCTTTCTGGGAAGAGACGAACGAGTCGAAGCCGATGTGGACCCGTAGCGGACGATACGAGAACTACCGTGTCGAACCCGAGGCCATCGAGTACGGAGAAAATTTTATCTCCCATCGAGAAGGTCCGGAGGCCACACCGTATCTCCCGAACGCCATCTTCACGACGAACCCGTATGTTCGGCCTGACGACTATGGCATTCCAATTACGGCGCAACACCACGATGACAAAACGGTCCGGAATATCAAGTTGTCGTGGCATGAAATCATGCGTCATTCGAATCCTCTGTGGGAGAAGGGGTATCAGTTCTACTGCGTCACCCCAAAAACTCGCCACCGAGTTCACAGTCAGTGGTCAGTGAACGATTGGGTACAGATCTACGAGTCCAACTTCGGCGATCCCTATCGTATGGATAAACGGACGCCAGGGGTCGGCGAACACCAGATTCATATCAACCCTCAAGCGGCCAAAGACCGTGGGATCAACGACGGCGACTATGTGTATGTCGATGGGAACCCGGTGGACCGCCCCTACCGCGGATGGAAGCCGAGTGATCCTTACTACAAGGTCGCGCGGTTGATGATTCGCGCCAAGTACAACCCCGCCTATCCGTACCATGTGACGATGGCCAAGCATGCGCCCTATGTCTCAACCGCAAAGTCCGTCAAGGGCCATGAAACAAGACCGGATGGTCGGGCGATCGCGATCGATACCGGATATCAATCTAATTTCCGGTACGGTGCCCAACAGTCGTTTACCAGGAATTGGTTGATGCCCATGCACCAGACCGATTCGCTGCCTGGCAAACACGCGGTTGCCTGGAAATTCAAATGGGGGTATCAAGTCGACCACCATGCGATCAACACGGTGCCGAAGGAATGTCTCATACGCATCACTAAGGCCGAAGACGGTGGTATCGGCGCCCGTGGTCCATGGGAACCAGTTAGGACCGGCTTCACGCCGGGTCAAGAGAACGAGTTCATGATCAAATGGCTTAAGGGCGAACATATTAAAATTAAGGTGTAAACCAGGACACACGATAGAGCGTGTGAGGCTCGACTGTGATTGTACAGGGCCTCATGCGGGGAACGTCGAACATAGAACGGAGGACGTAATGCCTGAAGTCTATAATTGGCAGCTTGGACGTAAGATGTTGTATCCATACGAGGAACGGCATCCGAAGTGGCAGTTTGCCTTTGTCTTTAATATCAATCGGTGTTTGGCCTGTCAGACCTGCAGCATGGCCGATAAGTCGACCTGGCTCTTCTCGAAAGGCCAGGAATATATGTGGTGGAACAACGTGGAAACCAAGCCGTATGGGGGGTATCCACAGTTCTATGACGTGAAAATCACGCAGCTGATTGAACAGGTCAATCCGGGCGGCCAAGTCTGGAACGTCCGCGTGGGGCGGAAACATCATGCCCCCTACGGCGTCTTTGAAGGGATGACCATTTTCGATGCGGGAGCTAAAGTGGGCCAGGCCGCCATTGGCTATATTCCAACGGATCAGGAATGGCGCTTCGTCAATATCTATGAAGACACCGCCACCTCGATGCGCGCCCTAGTTGAAGGCATCGACAAGACCGGCTTCTCACGGGATGAACCCTGGAAAATGACCGGGAGCAGCCTTCCTGAACACGAGACCTTCTTCTTCTATCTCCAGCGTATTTGTAATCACTGCACCTATCCAGGCTGCTTGGCGGCCTGCCCTCGGAAGGCGATTTACAAGAGGCCGGAGGATGGCATCGTCCTCATCGATCAGAACCGGTGCCGGGGCTACAAAAAGTGTGTCGAGCAATGCCCCTATAAGAAGCCCATGTATCGGGGGACGACCCGCGTCAGTGAGAAGTGTATTGCTTGTTATCCGCGTATCGAAGGGAAAGACCCTCTGACCGGCGGCGAGCCGATGGAGACACGCTGTATGGCAGCCTGTGTCGGAAAGATTCGCATGCAGAGCTTGATGCGGATCGGAGAGGATGGGCTGTGGGCGGAAGATCGGTGGCATCCGCTGTACTATGCGATTCGCGTGGAGCAAGTCGCCTTGCCGCTGTATCCGCAATGGGGCACCGAACCTAATGGGTTCTACATTCCCCCCCGGCATTCCCCACGGGGCTATGCCCGGCAGATGTTTGGTCCCGGCGTGGACAATGCCATTGAAAAATACTTGGTCCCTAGCCGCGAACTGTTGGCCGTGCTCCAGCTTTGGCGAGCCAGTCAGCAGATTGTGTTCCGCTACGATGTCATCCCTGGGCCAAAAGTATTTGAAACCCAGATCCACGGGAAGCGGTTTGAGATGTACAACGACACTGTCTTGGGCTTCAATAAGTCGGGGAAAGAAGTGGCCCGGATTCAGGTCGAAGAGCCGATCTACATCCGGCCAGCTGAGCGTGTAACCTGGCTATGATCTGACACAGTCACTGTGTTCGAATGGGGGCGGGGTCATTCTGTGGCTTCGCCCCTGCTTGTTTGATGGAGATAGCGCTCTAGCATTGATCTGGACAATCACTTCCTAATTATTTTTCAAGGACGTCTGTGTATCGAGATTTTCCAGCCTCCCTTCTCTCACGTCAAAGTCCACGTAAGTGACCAGCCCAATACCTACATACGGCTCTCAACAAAACTAGAGCCAAACCATCTCCCCTCTATCGGTCTTTTGGCTCACGAGCACTGCTTCTTCTGCACGCTTGACGAGACAGACCGTGTCCAGTACAGTTTTGTATCATGGTGTCCTTGCTATTGGATTTTGGAGTACTCTGGGCGTGACATCACATCAGCAGCAAGCAGTTCCCTTTGCTGCCCAGTCCATCCCATTTGATGAGTTTCTCGCTTCTGGTAAACTCCCAGATGGCTATCTGAATAGCGAATATGTCGCTCAGCAGTTCGTTGAGCGCCTTGTTCATTATATTCTCAGTGTTCCAGCCGGTAGTTATTCCATGTCTCAGCTGAGCCAACTTCTGGAACAGCTTGATCCACGCGCGCAGGTCTTTTTCTTCAAACGGCTGAAGGAAACCAGTCCGGACTGCTTAAAAGATTTTGCATCTCTCTACTACGGCTTCATGAACGAGTTCCATTCGCTCCTATTCACCTAAGCGACAACAAAAAATACTCCTTGTCGGCACTCCAATCTCATGTATAATTACGGCTCATCCAAAGGAGAAGGAGTATTATGCTTCCATCGTTACAAAGGGCCGTCACCAGCTTCTACAATTTGATTTACGAAGCCCAGGCGTTTGCCACTGCAATGGCACGAATCGATACCGCGGAGCAGGAGCATTACGCTGGACGTATTGAAGGCCTCAATTGGGTCCTCGACCGCTGTCAGGAACTAGAAGACATGGACACCAACCTGACGCCAACGTCCCTCCAGCGTATTCTGGGGGAAGTCAAATCAGATTTGGAACATGAGCTATCCGTCCAGCGAAGAGAAAAAGGACGGCGCGCCGATGGGCGGGAAGAAGCCCTCAATTTCGTTGCGGATTATCTTTCAAGCCTCATCACAGCAACCGAAATCGAGTCTGCTAAAACCACCGTCTAACAGGGTCTTCTCAAGCAACAGGGGGCCTGTCTCGCCTCACGCAGCAGAGGCAGGCCCCCCTTCTTCAGCCAACTTCTGGCCTCAGAAGAGTTACTCACAATCCACCAGATCGCTGTATTGTCCCATGAGACCGGACCACGCTAGCCTACCCGTTTCGTCTGACTCGGAGCACACTCATTCAGTCTAATGTCAACTCACAGGGTCAAACGCACGTCCTAAAACGGTAACTCTTCAACCTACAGTCCTCGAGTTGTTGGATTGATCGCC
>JAOUHD010000092.1 GCA_029865345.1 Nitrospira sp. | reverse complement strand
TTCTCAGGTGTCATGTTCGCACCATCGACCTTGATATTCCCGTCCAGCAAGAGCGACGGCGTGGACGACACCTTGATCCGTTCGCCCCATCGACGCCCCTCTTCGAACAGCTTGGCCGGCTTTCCACTTTCCATTCCCAATTCGAACATGTTGACGTCCAACCCGACCTCCCTGATCAACATGGCGCGAATGGAACGATCCAGCACCCCATCGAGCTTTTCCTTGTGAATGATGCGGAACAAGACAGCCTTCATCTGATCGCCTTTGCCCATCAGCTTCGCCTGCTCATACATGTCAAACGGGGTCGGCAGCTTCCCGGGAATCACGGGAAATCCGACCATGGTGACCTCGACCTTATTCCCAAATTCCTTCAGTAGCAGAGGAACCCCTGTCTCCTCGAAGTGATGACAATGCGGACAATAGAAATCCGCAAATTCGATCACCTTCACCTTGCCTGCTTGATGAGTCGACAACTCATCCTTGAGAATCTCGAACTTGCCCTTCAGTTCCGGCTTGTCCACAGCGGCACTCACCGGTGCATGCACAAACCCAATCGCACCCACAACTACAAGCACACACGTCCAGATCGACATTGTCCGACCGTTCATCTAAAACTCCTTTCACGAGTAAATAGTCGTACCCCATTATAGCGGATAGAGCGCCCCCTTGTGCTCTGTTATACTGTTGTCATGCGAATATCTTGGCCTGTTTGGATCCCGTCGGTGCTGTTGATTGTATCCGGCTGTGCCTCAAACGGAAACCTGACCGGCGCCGTGCCTGCGGCCCCTTCTCAGATCAGTTATGCGCAGGTGCAGGAGACACCAGGATCATACAACGGACAGCCGGTGACGTTCGGAGGGAAGGTGCTGGGCGCAAGGCGCTTGAAGGAAGGGACCAGGATCGAAATTCTTCAATTAGCGCTGGACTCCTCTCTCCAGCCAACTATGAACCTCAGCAAATCCCAGGGCCGATTCATCGCGATGCAGAAACAATTCCTTGATCCCGCAACGATCCCTCCCGGTACATTTGTAACCGTTACCGGAGAAATGGCTGGGTCTGTCACCCTCCCACTCGATGAGACGGAGTACACCTACCCGCTTCTCAATGTCACCAATCTGCGCGTGTGGACCGAGAACGACGAGGAGCCTCCTCGCATTCGCCGTCCCATCGGCCCTGGCCCCTATTGGGGACCCTACTGGTCTCCATACTGGCACGCCTGGCCCTACTATTGGTGAGCCTCATCGGTCAGGCGACCATCATAATATGCTCACCCCTCAGACCAGACATTTCCACTTGGCACTCAACATTTCAGGGGCAAGATGCCTGCCCGATAGAGGAGCATAGATGAGAAAGATAGCCCGTCGGGAGGATCGAATGAAAAAACACGGCTCCTCGAACCTAAGCTCGTCCGTCGTGAACACACTGAAGGAACACATCGTTCACTGGCACTACCCGCCGGAACACCGGTTAACCGAAGACGATTTGTGCAAGACCTTCGGCGTGAGTCGCAGTCCAGTTCGGGAGGCGCTCCGGGTGTTGGCAGCCGATGGCTTCGTCAAAAAACTGCCGAATCGGAGTTACGCGGTCAAGCAGTATAGCATCGAAGAAATCGAGGAGCTGTATGAGGTGCGCCTAGCCCTGGAGCTCTATACCGTCGAACGCCTCGCGACCAAGAAGCAGACGACACAGCTTGCTGCCGAGCTTGCCGACCTCAAACAAACCTGGACCGAACTCTTGAAGGAATCGTCCAAGAAACCAGAGGAATTCGCCATCCTGGACACACTCTTTCACGATACACTGGCCCGAGCCCTTGGAAATAAATCCCTTCTGCAGCACCTTCGGACTATCAATGAACGCCTCAGGCTGTTTCGAATGCTCGATTTTGAGAGACAAGACCGCGCTAAACACACCTGCCACCAACATCTGGAGATTTTGGATCGGATTGTGGCTAAGGATGCCCCAGGCGCGCGTGCCGCCATGCAGATGAATATCGAGGAAGGACGCCGCCTCATCCCTACAACGATCAAAGATGCGCTGGCCAGAGCTTACTTAAAGAATACCTAAAGGACGGCTGCCTAATCGCTGGTAAGATAGTCGGCATCTTGGGTTTACCTCGCCCCACCCCCTTCCAACACTCGACATTTTTATACCCGTGAGAGCGAGCACGAGCAGGACGCCCAGGCAGATTGAACTTAGCAGACCTGATTGTATACAATCTCGGAGAGTTAGCCTCGCCGGAAATAAAACCGGTTTGTCTGCCCGCACATCATGTGACATCCCCCTTGGGTTATTCCTGAGGCTCGGACTCGCGAAAGAATATCATGATTCGCAATAACCGAATCGTAGAAGGAGAACCATCCAACCTTAGTTCGTCGATTGTCGCCACACTGAAAGAACACATCATTCACTGGCACTACCCGCCCGAACATCGATTGACCGAAGTTGAACTCTGCAAGACATTCAACGTGAGTCGGAGCCCTGTCCGGGAAGCGCTTCGTGTACTGGCAACCGATGGATTCGTGAAAAAATTGCCGAATCGTGGCTACGTGGTCAGGCAGCATAACATCGTTGAGATCGAGGAGCTGTATGAAGTGCGACTAGCCCTGGAACTCTATGCCGTCGAATCCTTGGCACAAAGAGGTCCGCTCAACAAAAATGATAAGGAGGACTTGGTTAAGCTGAAGCGGACATGGACCGGCCTGCTGAACGGATCTTCCAAGAAAGCCGAGGAACTCGCCAGACTAGACACTCTGTTTCACGAGACGCTCGCCCAGGCTGCAGGAAACAAGATGCTCTTGCGGCACCTTCGGACCATCAACGAGCGCTTGATGCTTTTTCGCATGATCGATTTCGACAAGACGGATCGAGCCAAGAGCACATGCCATCAACATCTTAAAATCCTGAAATGCATAACAGCCCAGGATACGCCTGGAGCACGGGCGGCAATGCAACAGAACATCGAAGAAGGACGCAACAACGTCCATACGGCGATCAAGGATGCATTAGCCAGAGCCTACTCGATAAAAACCTAATGAACGCCCGTAATTTCGGGACGGTGGGGTACCCATCGTGCGTGTTCAGGCCCTTTCGGTCGGCATTCAGGTACCACGCCATTCTTTCAGCGGAACCGTACACAGTGTGTTCCGCCAGGCCTGCAATTTATGGCTAGAGCCCGGCAAACTGCTGACCCTCCTTCCATACCAGAAGGGTAATGCCCCTCACGGCATTCGCTTAGACACCTCATCTCATTTTGACTTCCTACATACCCTTCGAGTTGGACAATCAGCCGCATGTCGGGGAGGAATACTCCGCATCGACGGAGCTGATTGTTCCGTCGATCTGCGACCTGCACGCCCCTGGCACATCGATCTCAAAGGGTTGCACATCGATCTTTGCCGACCCACTCAGGCTCAATCCTGGGCAGTTGCCTGGTCTGAATTGAACAGGCATTACCACAAAGATAGCCTATCGGACCATCTGGGGGTTTCTTTCCGATCAAGAAAACGGCCTGCCACGCCGGCGGTCTCGGAGATTCTTCTCCAACAGAGCGCTCACACTATCCCGTCGCTTCTAGAGGCGACGTGCCGCCTCCGATTAAGAGAGGCCATGCTCTCCGTGAGAGCACTCATCGGCCTTGGGTACGGCTTGACGCCATCGGGCGATGATTTCCTCGTGGGCTACATGGCCGGATTATGGTGCACGGCAGGGGGCACCCCATCTCGGATGAGATTCCTGACGGCTTTAGGATCTGAACTGTCGGACGCGTCACGGAACACCAATGAGATCAGCCGCGCCTATCTCCGGTCCGCAGCCAACGGCCATGTCTCTGAACCCATCGCGAAATTAGCGCAGCGACTGAACCAGGCAAACAATATGAGCAGCATCAGGGCAGCCACGCAAGCCGCGTTGCAAGTCGGCCATACTTCTGGATCCGACGGGGTGTTAGGCCTGCTGTTAGGCTGTCTTGCGTGGCAGGGCCTGCCTCCTCATCTGATTTTCAGTGACCTTCTTCGTTTGTCTGTTCTCTGCGATTCAAGGGCCCAACCATGAAACCCGAATCGAAAGATGTAAGAGGTGATGAGACGACAGTCGTTCCTCGAACTGATTCGACCTATGACTCGAACCCTGGCTTTGCCCTTGACTTGGTATACAATCTTGTGTTCAAGTTAGCTGTCTAAATATCAGATATTAAGTCGGCAGTACCCTTCGGTCGTTCGTTCCTTATTCTTAGACGAGGCATCACGCTGCTGGATTTGACGTTCGCCGCATAAGCCATCGGCGGGAGGTCAACTCACCCGCCTGACGTTGACGCTGTGAGCCTGCCAAGGCGAGGCGTCGATGGGGGACCATCTACATGGCCAGGGCGACAAAAATAATCCGGAACTTCTACCGCGACTCCGTCTCATTGATGCAGCTGTCTTCCACGATTACCAAACTGCCCGGCGTGGAACAAGCGTCGGCCATCATGGCCTCTCCCAACAATGTGACACTTCTCGTGGAAGCGGGCCTGTTAGCGGAACCCGTTGAAGCCGGCGCCAACGACTTGTTGATCGCTCTTCAAGGAAATGCCGACGCACTTGAATCGGCACTTGCCGCGGCAGAATCCGCCCTGAAACAACCTTTCCCTTCGTCAACCGGCAATGAACAATCACGCGGCATGTCTTCCCGCAGCATCGAGATGGGGCTGGGGAACCTCGTCGGCGCAAACCTCGTTTTGATCTCCACGCCGGGCGAGTACGCCGCGGCGGAGGCCTTCAAGGCGTTGGGTCTCGGCCTCAATGTCATGCTCTTTAGTGACAACGTCGAGCTCAAGGACGAGATCGAGCTCAAACGGTTCGCCCAGGAGCGTGATCTCATTGTCATGGGCCCGGACTGCGGAACCGCCATTATCAATGGCATCCCGCTTGCGTTCGCGAATGTGGTGCGTCGCGGAGTCATCGGTGTCGTCGCCGCATCTGGCACTGGCCTCCAACAGGTAACCTGCCTGATCGACCGATGGGGCAGTGGCATCTCGCAGGCGATCGGAACGGGCGGACACGATCTGCACCGCGATGTCGGCGGTATTTCCATGCTTCAAGGCCTTAAGGCGCTGGCAGCTGATCCCTCCACCTCCGTGATTGTGCTCATTTCTAAACCTCCGTCGCCAGAAGTAGCCAGCAAGGTACTGGAGGCAGCCAGCGGCGCAGGCAAGCCGGTGGTCGTCAATTTTCTTGGTGCCGATCCCGATCGGGTGAGACGCGAGAATATTTATCCCGCCGCGACGCTCGAGGATGCAGCAGCGGCGGCGGTGGCGCTCGCCAACGGCAGGATTCCCGAAGCCAGGAGAGCGAGTGTGACCTCTCCTTCCATCACACCTCTTGCTCCGCAGCAGCGATACATTCGGGGCCTCTATAGCGGCGGCACCTTTTGCTACGAGGCTTCGCTCCTCCTGAAGAAAGAACTGGGGCAGATCAATTCCAACACTCCAGTGGAGCCAGAGGATCGTTTAAGCGATGTCTGGACCAGTCGAAAGCACACGGTCATTGATCTGGGCGACGATCTCTTCACTCGTGGACGCCCCCATCCTATGATTGACCATCGGCTCCGAAATGAGCGGCTGATTAAGGAAGCCAGCGATCCCGAGGTGGCAGTAATTCTATTGGACGTTGTCCTTGGCTACGGATCTCACCCAGATCCTGCCGCTGAGATGGTCCCAGTGATTCAGAAAGCGCGCGATCTCGCCTCCAAAGCAGGCAGACACCTGGCCATCGTGGGATTCGTCTGCGGCACAGCAGCGGACCCTCAGAATCTGTCCAAGCAGGAAACGGCTTTTCGAGAGGTCGGAGTAACCCTTGCGGAGAGCAACGCTCAGGCTGTGCGCATGGCTGCCTCTGTCGTCCAGAAGCCTGACGTCGTCGGAGGACGATTGTGATACAGGCCCTGTTTCAGGAGAAGCTCCATGTCCTAAATATCGGCCTGTCTTCCTTCGCCGATTCAATCACGAGGGCGGGCGGTTCTGTGCTCCAGATTGAATGGGCCCCGCCTGCTCAGGGGCAGCAGGAGGTCGGTCGTGCGTTGGCCCGGTTGGTCAACCTGCTCTCCGTTGAAACCGCCAACCAGACAGCGTTCGATGCCTACCAATCGGCCCAGCCTGTGTTGAACGGCGTGGGCACCGCCAGCCAGGTGCTGCCCAACATCGCAGAGCGGATGATCCTGCACAGTGGTCCTCCCATTGCGTGGAAGGATATGTGCGGACCCATGAAGGGAGCCATCGTCGGAGCTATTCTCTATGAAGGCTGGACAGAAAATCTCGCCAGAGCGGAGGCCATGGCTTCCAGCGGCGAAATCGCGTTCGAGCCTTGCCACCACCACAATGCCGTTGGACCGATGGCCGGGATCATCAGCCCCTCCATGCCGGTCTGGATGGTGACCAATACGACCAACGGATATCAGGCGTTCAGCAACTTTAACGAGGGCCTCGGCAAGGCGCTCAGGTTCGGCGCCAACGGTCCGGATGTGATTACCCGTCTCAAATGGATGGGGCAGGTACTCGCACCAGCCCTGCGAGCGAGCGTTGAACTCCTAGGCGGGATCGACCTCAAGCCTATGATGGCGCAGGCCCTCCACATGGGCGACGAAGTGCACAATCGTAACGCCGCTGCCTCCTCGCTGTTCCTCAAACGCCTCATTTCAGCATTGTTGAAGACACGCACCTCCGCTGCCGACATCGCGGGGGTCGTCGAGTTCATCGCAGGCAACGACCACTTCTTCTTAAATCTATCCATGGCAGCCTGCAAAGCGATGACCGACGCAGCCCATGGCGTTCTGGGCAGCAGTATCGTCACAGCCATGGCTCGTAACGGAGTCGAGTTCGGCATCAGAGTCAGCGGCACCGGAAGCCGATGGTTTACAGCACCAGCCCCGGTCGTCGATGGACTCTTCTTTCCCGGATACAGCGCGGCTGACGCAGCGCCTGATCTGGGAGACAGTGCTATCACCGAAACTGCCGGTGTCGGCGGATTCGCCATGGCCGCGTCTCCGGCCATCGTCAAGTTCGTCGGCGGCACGCCGCAGGACGCGATCGACAACACCATGGCCATGACCCATATCACCGTTGGCCGCAACAATGCCTTCACGCTGCCGGCACTGAACTTCGCCGGCTCACCGGCGGGCATCGACATCCGGAAGGTCGTCGATACTAGTATTCAACCGATCATCAATACAGGCATTGCCCATCGGGAAGCCGGAATCGGCCAGATCGGCGCCGGCATTACGCGCGCTCCCCTGGCCTGTTTTACTCAAGCTGTGTCCGCACTCGCGCACTCAATAGGCAGCAGTCAGTGAACGGGAGGATGTAGCTGATGAGCTCCACGAACAAACTTGCCGTCGTCGCTGTCGGAGGCAACGCGCTGATACGCGACAAGGATCACGAATCGATTCCGGATCAAAGTCGTGAGGCGGTGATCACGACACATCACATCGCGGAGATGATCGCAGCCGGGTGGAATGTCGTCATCACCCATGGGACCGGTCCTCAGGTCGGCTTCATTCTGCGCCGCTCCGAATTAGCCTTAGAGGAAGTCCCTCCCGTGCCGATGGACTATGCGGATGCCGATCTGCAGGGCGGCATCGGGTACATGTTCCTCAAAGCCCTCTACAACGAATTCCGCAAGCAGAAGATCGATCGAAAGGCGGTGGCCATCATCACGCAGACCTTGGTAGACCGAAACGACCCGGCATTTGCCGATCCCTCTAAACCGATCGGATCTCAGATGGACGAACAGACCGCGCAACGGCTCGCTTCTCGCCAAGGATGGGTGGTCAAGGAAGATGCGGGACGCGGGTGGCGGCGGGTTGTGCCGTCGCCCCAGCCAAAGACCATCGTCGAATTGGCGGCCATCAACCTCTTGGCTCGAGCGGGATTTGTCGTCATTGCTTGCGGTGGCGGTGGGATTCCCGTGGTTCAAGACGAGGAAGGGAACCTGATTGGCGTCGAAGCTGTTATTGACAAGGACTTGGCCTCAAGCCTGCTGGCCCGTGGTATTGGGGCTGATTTGTTGCTGGTTTCCACAGGGGTCGAGAAGGTGGCGATCAACTTCAATAAGCCTGACCGGCGATGGCTGAACCGTATGACCGTGGCTGAAGCAAGGAAACACTATGCGGACAATCAATTCGATAGAGGCAGCATGGGACCGAAGATTCAGGCGGTGATCGAATTCATAGAAGGGGGTGGAGAGACCGGGTTGATCACCAATCCTGAGAATATCGGTCGCGCCCTGGCCGGCAAAACGGGAACATTCATTGTGAAGTAATGTAGGCAGCCATACACATCTCACCCTGAGGGAGGGCATATGTCCGAATCACGCAAACTGACGAGACGCCAAGTGCTAGAGGGGACCGCAGCTGCCGGGGCGCTGGGCCTGTTAGGCAACGTGGAGTGGATCGGCCAAGCCTGGAGCGCAGCGGATAAGGTGAAGATGGGCTTCATCTTTGTGGGTCCGCGAGACGACTATGGGTACAACCAGGCACATTTTGAAGGGAAAGCGGCGGTCGCCAAACTTGATTGGGTGAAGGCCTTTGATGAAGAAAAGGTGCCCGAAACCATCGAGGTCCAAAAAACCATGGAAAGCATGGTCAAGCTGGACGGAGCACAAGTGTTGTTTCCCACCTCCTTCGGTTATTTCGATCCCCATATAATCAAGGTCGCGCCACAATTTCCCAACATCCAGTTTCTGCATTGCGGTGGGCTTTACCAAGAGGGCAAACACCCCAAGAACGTCGGGAGTTACTTTGGATTCATTGATGAGTCGCAATATATCGCCGGCATCGTCGCAGGCGGAATGAGCAAGAGCGGGAAGCTGGGGTTTGTGGCGGCGAAGCCCATTCCGCAAGTCTTGCGCAACATCAACAACTATACGCTCGGTGCCCGTAGCATCAGGCCGAACTGTACGACCAATGTGATTTTTACGGGCGACTGGTCGCTGCCGGTCCGTGAAGCGGAAGCCACGAACAGTTTAGTCGACCAAGGCATCGATGTCATCACCTGTCACGTCGACAGCCCCAAGGTCGTCATCACAACTGCCGAAAAACGAGGCATCTATTGCACCGGCTACCACTGCAACCAATCTAAGCTTGCCCCGAAAGGGTATCTCACGGGAGCGGAATGGAATTGGGCCAAGGTCTATATGGATTATGCCGAGATGATTCGAAAAGGGCAGACCGTACCCCATCTCGTGCGTGGTGGTTTAAAGGAAGGAATCGTCAAGGTATCGGACTATAACCAGGTCGTCACCGACGCTGTTCGCAAACAAGCCGACGCAGCCAAAGACAAATTCATGGGTGGAGGGATGGTCGTGTACAAGGGCCCGATCAAAGACAATACCGGTCGCGTCGTCATTGCTGCAGGCAAGGAACATGTCCAGACTGACATCTGGCTGGAAAGCATGGATTGGCTGGTCGAGGGAGTCATCGGTTCAACCAAGTCATGAGCGTAGCCGTGCCACAGATCTTGAACAAGGCGCTGGAACCGTTTCTTATCATCGTTGGATCCCTGACGGTCTCGATGGTGTTATTCGGGATCTTTGTCGCTTCGGCCGGAGCCGATCCGTTCGAGGTCTATCAGACCATGTATCGTGCCGCCTTCGGCACCTCATTCTCATGGCAGAACACGTTGGTGCGAGCCGCGCCGTTGATGCTGACAGCCCTCTGCACCGCACTGCCTGGGTATCTCGGCTTGATTATTATCGGAGGCGAAGGCGCCGTCGTCATGGGAGGCCTCTTCGCGGCCATTGTGGCTCTCACTATGCCCACAGCTCCTCCCATAGTCGTTCTGACCACCATGGCACTCGCCGGCATGGTAGCCGGCGGCGTGTGGCTTATGATCGGAGGAGCATTGCGGCACTATCGCGCCGTCAATGAAACCATCAGCAGCCTGTTACTGAACTACATCGCCATCGCCCTGCTGAACCACCTTGTCACCAGCACCTTTCGCGATCCAGAAAGCCTCAACCATCCTTCGACCCATCATATCGGAGAGGCCAATATGATCGGTGTGATTCCTGGAACAGATCTTCACTGGGGATTGGTGTTCGGTATCGTAGCCTGTGTCATTGCATGGTTTCTCATGCATCACACCGTCTTCGGCTTCGCGTCTCGGATTGCCGGGGGCAATGTTCGCGCGGCCCAGGTCGCAGGCCTGCCGGTCGGACGGCTGATCTTGACCATCTGTTTCGTGGCGGGGGCGGCAGGCGGGCTAGCAGGGATGTTGGAAGTGGCGGCCATCCATGGCAGAGCGAATGACACCCTCAATGCCAACTATGGCTATGCCGGTATTCTCGTGGCCTTTGTAGCACGCAATAATCCATTGGCCATCATTCCTGTCGCCGTCTTGTTGGGAGGCATCCGCGCCAGCAGCGGGTTGTTGCAGCGTGCGCATGAGTTACCCGATGCGACCGTGCTCGTGATGCAGGGGATCATTTTCCTCGTCATCCTCTTTAGCGAAACCCTGTACGGTCGTTTTGCGAAGTTACAGAAACAAGGAGCATCCTGATGGAAGTCGGGTGGTGGGGAGTGCTCATCGCTGTGCTAGGCGGAGCGATTCGAATCGGCACACCGTTTCTTTTTGTGTCGTTGGGCGAATGTTTGACCGAGAAAAGCGGCCGCATCAATTTGGGCCTAGAAGGCACACTGGTCATGGGTGCCATGACCGGCTACGCCATCTCACTGCATAGCGGGTCTCCGTGGCTTGGAGTCTTGTGTGCGGGACTAGCCGGCATGGTGCTTGGGGCCTTACACAGCTGGATCTGTAGTTTCCAACGAGTCAACGACATCGCAGTCGGGATCGCGATGATGCTGTTCGGCACGGGGTTAGCCTTTTTTCTGGGGAAGCCCTATATCCAGCCATCTGCGCCTCGATTACCCTCGATCGATCTCGGTGGGTGGAGTGATATTCCGCAGCTCCAGGCGGCTCTGCAGATCAATGCTTTGTTTCTGGTCGGGATCGTTGTTGCGGTCGTACTCGGATGGATGTTGAAGAACACGGCATGGGGATTAAAGGTCCGGGTCGTCGGCGAAAGCGCCGATGCGGCACGTGCCCTAGGATTGCCAGTTGATCGAATCAGAATCATGAGCACCGCTATGGGAGGATTTCTGGCCGGAATCGGTGGGTCCTATCTCTCCCTCTACTACCCATTCAACTGGAGCGAAGGCCTTTCGAGCGGGCAGGGGCTGATGGCGGTGGCGCTGGTGATCTTTGCCCGCTGGCAGCCGATCGGCTGCCTCTGGGTATCGCTCTTGTGGGGAGGGGCGGCTGCGTTAGGACCATCCTTGCAATCCGTGGGAGTCACGGGCGGATATTATATCTTCAACGCGATCCCCTACATCATGACGCTGGCTATGATGATCATCACCTGCTCTCCCAAACGGACTCTCGTGGGAGTCCCGCGTGAGCTGACCATGACTCGTTAGGACATATCGCATGACAGACCCCGCTCTACACAGTGAAGAGGTGAACAATGGATAAGAAGTATGTCGCATCCGATCCCTACCCCTATCCATACAATGGGGATTTACGGCCGGACAATTCGGTCTTTCTCATTATCGATATGCAGACGGATTTTTGCGGCAAGGGCGGCTATGTCGACAAGATGGGCTACGACATTTCTCTCACCCGAGCCCCGATCGCCCATATCCTCAAGGTGCTGTCGAAAGCCAGAACCATTGGCATGCATATCTTCCATACGAGAGAAGGCCATCGTCCGGACTTGGCAGATCTACCGGACAATAAGCGGTGGCGCAGCCGGAGAATCGGAGCCGGCATCGGAGATCCCGGTCCTTGCGGGAAAATCCTGGTTCGAGGGGAGCCTGGATGGGACATCATCCCCGAACTCACGCCCAAATCCGGCGAACCCATCATCGACAAGCCGGGCAAAGGGTCATTCTGGGCTACCGATTTGGAGATGTTGTTGCGGCTTCGCAGCATCCAAAATGTGATTTTGGCGGGGATCACCACCGATGTCTGTGTCCATACCACCATGCGCGAAGCGAATGATCGGGGGTTCGAATGTCTCTTACTAGAAGACTGTTGCGGCGCAACTGATTTCGGCAACCACCAGGCTGCGATCAAGATGGTTACAATGCAGGGCGGAGTGTTCGGCACCGTGGCAAAATCGGACGCTCTGTTAGAGGCGCTTTCATGACGGATGGAGTTCCTCCAGATTTGCAAGCGTTGGGGATTACCAAACGCTTCGGACCACTCGTGGCCTTGAAGGACGTGAACTTCCACCTCCGATCAGGTCAATTTCACGCTCTGCTCGGTGAAAACGGCGCGGGCAAGAGCACCCTGGTCAAATGCATCATGGGGTATTACCACCCTGATGAGGGGAAAATTTTATTGGATCAGCAAGCGGTCACCATTCGCAGCCCACGCGACGCACAGACCTTCGGGATCGGCATGGTGTATCAGCAATTTACTCTGATCCCCAACATGACGGTCCTCGAGAACCTGGTGAT
>JAOUHD010000091.1 GCA_029865345.1 Nitrospira sp. | reverse complement strand
CTTGGAGGAGGGGCGCGAACTATCCTCATCCGGCGTGCGGCATAAACGGGAGGTGCTCAATTATTTTGCTGGGCTTCGTTATGTGGAAAAGCATGCGGGGAAAAAGACGATCCGCCATGCGGACATTCTGGCCTTGCACCGGATTCTGGCCGAAGGCGTGATGGATCAGGGCGAGGCGGGAAAATATCGCATGATCGCGGTTCGTGTCGGGCAGTACCGTCCCCCTCCGCCCGATGTCGTGTCGGGGCTGATGTTTGAGTTGCTGGAATGGTGGAACCAGCCTGCCAAAACGCTTTCGCCGGTGCTCAGCTCAGCCATTCTGCATTATCGCTTCGAAGCCATCCATCCGTTTGCCGACGGCAATGGACGCACGGGCCGGGCGCTCGCGCTGTGGGAACTCTACCGGCGCGGCTTCGATACGCAGCATATTTTTTCGGTGGATGAATATTACTGGGAGGATCGACCGGGATATTATGCCGCGTTGGATGCGGTGCGGAAGGCCGGAGAGGATCTGACTGCTTGGTTGGAGTATTGTGCGGCGGGGCTTCGCCAAACACTCGAAGGGGTGTGGCTGCGGATTCACACGCTCCAGGCGAAGCCGCTGGAAAAACTGGTCTTGCGCCCGAAGCAGGAACAGCTGCTGCACCTGCTTCGCGACCACGGTCGCATGGCGCCCGCTGAAATATGGACGGCGCTGGGCCTGTCCCGGCAGGGGGCGATGGACGTGTTGCGCCCGCTGCTCGATGCCGGGCTTGTAGAAAAAGTCGGTGGGAAAAAGACCGGTCATTACGTCTTGCGCAGCCCATGAACGAAGCCGAAACTAGAGCTGAGCATATCGATCCTGCCCTCAAGGCGGCAGGCTGGGGTGTGATCGAGGGGAGCCGCATTCTGCGCGAATATCCCATTACACCAGGCCGGATCGAAGGCTTAGGTCGGCGCGGCAAGCCGTTGATCGCCGACTATGTGCTGGTCTATCGGAATCATAAACTGGCTGTCATCGAGGCGAAGGCCTGGGTTGAACAACTCACCGAAGGGGTGGGGCAGGCGAAGGACTATGCGGGGAAATTGGCCATTCGCTTCACCTATGCCACCAACGGGCAGGGTATCTATGGGATCGACATGGAGACCGGCAAGGAAGCTGAGGTGCTGCACTATCCCAGCCCCGTAGAACTCTGGAATCTGACCTTCGCGAAACAGAATGCCTGGCACGATCGCTTCTCTGCTGTGCCTTTTGAGGACAAAGGCGGCTCGCACCCCAGTCGCTATTACCAAGACATTGCGGTTGAGCGCGTGATGCAGGCCATGGAGGAAAACAAGCCGCGCATTCTCTTGACGCTTGCCACCGGTACAGGCAAGACCTTCATTGCCTTTCAGATCGCCTGGAAGCTCTTTCATAGCCGCTGGAACCTGAGCCGCGAGCCATCGCGCCGTCCGCGCATTCTCTTTCTGGCCGATCGGAACATTCTGGCTAATCAGGCCTACAACGCCTTCTCTGCCTTTCCTGAAGATGCGCTGGTGCGGATTGAGCCGGACGATATTCGGAAGAAAGGTAAAGTGCCGAAGAATGGGAGTCTGTTCTTCACGATCTTTCAAACCTTCATGAGCGGGTCAGGGGACACACCCTATTTCGGCGAGTATCCACCGGACTTCTTTGACTTCATCGTCATCGACGA
Organism: Nitrospira sp.; assembly: GCA_029865345.1. Taxonomy (GTDB): domain Bacteria; phylum Nitrospirota; class Nitrospiria; order Nitrospirales; family Nitrospiraceae; genus Nitrospira_D. The sequence continues at coordinate 10,899 of JAOUHD010000091.1, read as the reverse complement.
GTGCCATCGTGGCGGCGCGAACGACGAGAGCAACTGGCGCGGCATCCTGGAGTACTTTGCCCCCGCCGTGCAGCTAGGCCTGACCGCCACGCCCAAACGCAAAGACAATGTGGACACCTACGCCTATTTCGGCGAGCCGGTCTATATCTATTCACTGAAGGACGGCATCAACGACGGGTTTCTCACGCCGTTCAAGGTGAAGCAGATCTCCACGACGCTCGATGAGTATGTCTATACGCCGGACGACCAGCTCATCGAAGGTGAGATTGAGGCGAAGAAACGTTATACGGAGAGCGACTTCAATAAGATCATCGAAATCAAAGAGCGGGAAAAGAAGCGTGTCGAGATCTTCATGAGCCAGATCAACCAGCAGGAGAAGACGCTGGTGTTTTGCGCCACACAGGACCACGCCCTGGCCGTGCGCGACCTCATCAACCAGATGAAGACGAGCACGGACCCCAACTATTGCCAGCGTGTGACGGCCAGCGACGGTGAGCTGGGCGAGCAGCACCTCCGCGACTTCCAAGACAATGAAAAGACCATCCCGACGATCCTGACGACTTCCCAGAAGCTCTCGACCGGTGTGGATGCCCGCAATATTCGCAACATCGTCCTCATGCGCCCGATCAACTCCATGATCGAGTTCAAGCAGATCATCGGTCGCGGGACGCGACTGTATGATGGGAAGGACTACTTTACGATCTATGATTTTGTGAAGGCCCATCACCACTTCAGTGATCCTGAATGGGATGGAGAGCCGATTGAGCCGGAGCCAAGGCCGGAGAGCAAGACGATTCCTCCATCGCTTCCACCGGCAGAGAGGGTGCGTGAAGAGCCTGTCGAGTATGTGAAAAGAAAACGCATCAAGGTGAAGCTGGCAGACGGGAAAGCCCGCACCATCCAGCACATGATGGTGACGACCTTTTGGCACCCGGACGGGACGCCGATGTCGGCGCAGCAATTCTTGGAAACACTATTTGGGAAGCTTCCCGAGTTTTTCAAGAGCGAGGCCGAACTCCGTGCAATCTGGAGTAGCCCCGATACACGCACTAAGCTCTTGCAGGGGCTTAGTAAAAAAGGGTTCGGCGCTGAGCAGATGGCGGAGATGCAGCGCATCATCGATGCGGAGAACAGCGACCTCTTCGATGTGCTCGCGCATGTCGCCTATGCTCTCGCTCCACTCACGCGAGAAGAACGGGCGGATAGAGCCAAGGTGGAAATCAGGACGCACTTCACCGGCAAGCATCAGGCGTTCCTCGACTTTGTCCTCGCGCAATACGTGAGAGTTGGTGTTGATGAACTCGCGCAGGATAAGCTCTCCCCGCTGCTCAAACTGAAGTATCACAATGCTATCGCTGACGCCGTGGCAGACCTGGGCAAGCCTGAGGAGATTGCCAATATCTTCGCTGGGTTTCAGAAGTATCTTTATCAACCGCAGATTCAAAGGGGCGTGTAATCCTGCTTCTGGCATTTTCTCCCATTGCCACCCTCAATCCGTATCCTGTATCGTTCACCATCTCTGACGGAGGAAGATTCACATGGATGCTCCAGGTCGCATTTTCTCCCTTGGTCTCCTTCTTGTCACTGCCGTCCTGTTCTCCACGCTCATGGCTGAAGCGCGCGATCTATCATCGCTCAAGGCCTGCGAGGTTGTGACGGGTAAAGAGGTTGCCGGGATTGCCAAGGGGAAGCTTATGTCGCCGCCGCTGGGAGAGGCGCAAGCTTGCGCCTACCTTGTGGAGATGCCCGACGGCACGGTGGAGAGTTACCGTTTTTCGATTCAGGCGCCTGCCGGCATTGAGGCGATGTGGAACAGCCAGACAGCGGCTGAGCGTGGCGAGGCGGTAGCCGGCTTATGGGATCAAGCCTATGTGGCCAAGCAGTTTATGGCCTCGGGGCTGAGTCTCGCGGCGGTCAAGCGGAACGATCTGGCCATCGAAGTGACGGGCGAGAGAAAGGACGTGCTTCTCGCGATTGCCACGTTGGCGATCTCCCGTCTGCGATGAGGGCTTGCCGAAGAAAGAGATCCCAAGGAGTTTTTTCAGCGACTCGAAAGCGCAGGTGAGGCTAACTCCTGCCATTGTTTCACCTGCCTCAAGCTATCGCCGACCTATTGCCAAGATTTCTCAACGTTTGCACTCAGCAGGTGCTGATCAATGTCTTGTCTTGTGATGGGACTCGCCTCTTGATGCTGCTCCGTTCTTGGGGTTGAGCGGGGTAAAGCGGGCGGCATAGGCCTGCTGTTCCGGTAGCCTGAGGAAGACCAGGATTCCGGTGTCCGGATTAATCGAAAATATTCCGCTCCCCTTCAGCTGGTTGTCGCCAGACGGTTCCAGCTCAATCTGGATCGTGGCCTTCTCAAACCCGTGCTGGATGGTGGCCTTAGCTTTCGCTCCATCGGAAGGGATGCCCTTGTCGGAATGATCGGTCACATACAGCAGCAGCTCTCCATCCTTGGCAACCAACTCAAGATGATACGGGCCTGCAGCAAGCGATTGCCCGCCGTGAAGGGCCTTCACGGGTTCTGTGTGTTTCGCTGAATGGGCCCCGACCGGCGCCGCTCCGAGCAGCGTTGCACACAGGGTTAAATGTCCCAGGAGATATTTCATGATCGGTACTCCAGAATGGCAGCTCCGTATCTCTCAATAGTGAGCGGTGGAAGTCGGCCATCAATGCTTCGGTGAGTGGTGATGGTGATGTGGGCCGGCATCATCCGCGTGGGACGGGGATTTTTCCGCCTGTTCGCTCTTGGGTTTCAACGGCGTGAAGCGGGCGGCATAGCCGTCTTGGTTCGGCAGTTTCATGAAGACGACAACCACGGTATTGGGGGTCAACGAAAAGGTACCGGAACCACCGAGCATATTGTTCCCCACCGGGTGCATGTTCACCTGCGTCCTGGTTGGCCCGTTCTCGATGTTGGCTTTGGCTAAACCGCCGTCGACGCTGATGGGGTTGTCGGCGTGGTCCGTGACGTAGACCGTCAGGTCGCCATCTTTCGCGATCAGCTCCATATGAAATGGACCGGTCATGCGCAATTGTCCGCCATGTGGTGCCTGGACTGATTCAAAATATTCATCGGTATGGGCACCGGCCGATAGGGACAGGGACAGGGTGATGCCAAATGCCAAACCAGCAATCGTCTTGTTCATGCTCTCCTCGCCTCCTCACTCATTGATCGCTCAGTGCTGCCTGATCCAGCGGTCATGGAAGAGTTTCCGGGTTCACCGACTCACGATGCAGCAGCGGACCTACTTGAGTAAATGGTCTGAAATAAGTGCGGCGAGTTCGGCCGGCTCGACGACTCCTTCGCGTGTCAGTAATAATTTACCATGTGCGAAGAAATGAGTGGTGGGGTATGTTTCAAACGTGTGGGTCTTCTTGATCTCACGACAGCGGCCCGGCACATGCATCTTGGCTTTCCCGATTTTGATCTCAGGAAATTTCGCAGCGGTCGCTTCAAGAATGGGATTGTAGGTCTTGCAGGGCTCGCAGGTGGCAAGGCCGTACGCAACGACCGCACCGGCGCTGTCGGTGAATTCTTTGTAGTTGGCGTCGCTGACGTCGAGAACAGTGCCAGTCATAAGTTATCTAAAGTTGAAAGTCTGAAAGTCAGGAAGCCAAAACGTGACGACTTTCCAACTTTCAGACTTTCTAGCTATAGAATTAGTTCAGCTTGGACAGCGCGTCGAGGATGTCCTTGTCTTCGCGTGCCGTCTTGATCTCCTGCACCTTCGCGTAGGCGACCTTGCCGTTCTTATCGATGATCACCGTCGCGCGCTTCGAGCAGTTCAACGGCTCAAAATACAGGCCATACGACTTTGCGGTCGTCCGGTGGACGTCCGACAACAAGCGGTGCTTCAGGTCCAGCGAATCCGCCCAGGCTTTGTGGGAAAAAAAGCTGTCGCAGCTGATGCCAAACAATTCTGCATTGGCGGACTGGAACTTGGGGAAGTCATCGGTCAGGCACTTGTTTTCACCCTGGCACACAGGGCTCCAATCCAACGGATAGAAGCAGAGCACGACGTTCTTCTTGCCTTTGTACTCGCTCAACGTCACGTCCTTTTGGTCCTGATCCTTCAGATTGAAGTCCGGTGCTGTATCGCCCACCTTAATTTCTGATGCTACATCGCTCATTGCAAACCTCCTTATTAGGACATCTATATTTGGGTGATCGCTGTACTGAGGCCTCGGATTGGCAGGACCCCACATGAACCATAAACTTTGTAACCTGTGCTTTAAAGGGATGTCAACAGCCCGCTAGGCCCAGCATTGGGTGTGAATGGGTAACATGTTGAGTTATCAACGGACTTACACGTGTTGAAGTTCTCGGAATCCCAGCATCCGTCCGGCAGGCGCAGCGGTGCGGTAGTTCCTGACGTGAAGGGTACGGCCGAGCAGAGGAAGGTCGAGCGCTGTTCCAACTTTTGGAGAATGCCCCAGCCGCAGCAATTCACCAGCCGACTCAGTCAACTGGTCTTTTGCCGCGCTGTCGGAAAGTCCTTTTGCCGTAAACATTTCAACTTCGTCCAACCCAAATTTGCTGAGTCCGAGTGAGTAGGACCACACCCGGTCCGGATGAGAGGTGTCGTCATGGACGATGGACACATGGTCATCCAGAAGAAAACTCCCGAGTGTACGAGGCTGCCAGTCCGAGGGATTGGCGTACGCTTGCCGAATGACGTCATAGGCCGTGCCTTGCGATAAGAGGGTCAGACAACGGGCCAATCGTGTGGCCAGGAGGACGGTATCGGGCACATCACGAGGGGAGGTGACGGACGGTGCAACGGCACCCATGAGCTCATGTTCCCAGGTCAATTGTTTCATCACTTCAGCCACATGACTCATCGGGAGTGGCAGTACCACATGGGCAGACCAAGGACCGTGGGTCGCCTGCCAGGATTCTGGCGAGCCGTCTTCATGACGGATGGCCAAGGGGACGCCATATTCCCGCTCATAAAGTGTCTTGACCTCCTCACTGGCTGGGGCAGCGCCGCGATAGCCGATGAAGTAGAGAGGGGGGCGCGTGGCAGAAGGCTTAGGAGACTTTTTCCGAATCCTCATATGGGTACCTGTGACAATTACTTTCCAGACTTCTTCGCCTTGCGGCGGTCATCCGGATTCAACAGTCGCTTACGTAGACGGAGGTGCTGTGGCGTCACCTCGACCAACTCATCGCCCCCAATGTATTCCAACGCGAATTCCAGCGTCATTTCGCGCGGAGGGGTGAGCACCAAGGCTTCATCAGTACCGGACGCCCGCATGTTCGAGAGATGTTTTTCCTTGCACACGTTCACATCCAGATCTTCATCCCGACTGTTTTGGCCGATGACCATCCCCCGGTACACTTCGACTCCAGGGCCAATGAACATGGCGCCCCGCTCCTGGGTCATGAAGATGGCATAGCCGGTACTCGCCCCGTCCTCGTATGCGACAAGCGAGCCATGCGGGGTCACGAGGAGGTCCCGTTCTTCCGCCGGTTCATAGGCCGCGAAGACATGGTGCAGAATGACGGTCCCTCGGGTCTTGGCCAACAGAAGGTTTTTAAGCCCCATGATGCCGCGTGTCGGAATGTGGTATTCCAAATGCATCTCACTGGTACCGACATCAGAGTGAATCAGCCGCATGTGCCGCATTTCACCTCGGCGCTTCCCGAGTTCTTCGATCACGGTTCCCTGATAGGTCTCCGGCACCTGGATGGTCAGCTCCTCGTACGGCTCCATGACTTTGCCGCCTTCGCGATGGACAATGACCTCCGGTTGGGAGACTTGCAGCTCGTACCCTTCCCGTCGCATCTGCTCGATTAAGACGGAGAGGTGAAGTTCCCCTCGTCCCGCCACAAGAAAGCGATCGGCGCTGTCTGTCTCATTGACGCGGAGCGACACGTTGGTCTCCAGTTCCTTGAACAGGCGCTCACGCAGATGGCGTGACGTGAGGAACTTGCCTTCGCGTCCGGCGAATGGACTGTTGTTGACGGAGAAGGTCATTTGGACGGTCGGCTCATCGATCGAGACTCGGGGGAGGGCGACGGGACGGTCGGCGTCGGCGATGGTATCCCCGATGCTCACATCATCAAGCCCCGCGACCGCGACGATTTCTCCGGCCGCGGCCTGTTCCATGTCGGCCCGGTCCAGTCCAGAATAGACGGCGAGGTCGGAGACTTTGCCAGCAACTTGTGCGCCGTCCTTGCCGAGCAACATGACGGTTTGCCGCCGAGCAATGGAGCCGGACTGGATCTTGCCGATCCCCATCTTGCCTTTGTAGGGATCTTGCACCAGAGCCAGCACAAGCATTTGGAGCGGAGCATCGACGGTAATGGCTGGGGCAGGGATCTTCTCTAGCACGGTATTGAGCAACGGCTGGATATCCGTTCCTGGTTTGTTGACATCCAGCGTGGCGATTCCTTTAATGGCCGACGTGTAGACGATCGGAAAATCGAGTTGTTCGTCGGTGGCTCCAAGATGAACGAACAGGTCGAAGGTGCGGTTGACGACGTCGTCGATGACCGCATCTGGCCGGTCGATCTTGTTGATGACGACAATGGCCTTGTGTCCCAGCGCCAAGGCTTTCCGCAACACGAAGGTCGTTTGCGGCATGGGCCCTTCCTTCGCGTCGATCAAAATCAACACCCCGTCCACCATCCGGAGTGTGCGTTCCACTTCACCGCCGAAATCGGCATGGCCCGGCGTATCGACGATGTTGATTTTCACCCCGTTGTAGATGACGCTGGCGTTTTTGGCCCGGATTGTGATTCCACGCTCCCGTTCCTGGTCCATCGAGTCCATGATGCGTTCGCCCATATCATCGATCTTGCGATGGACGTGAGTTTGGCGGAGCACTGCATCGACCAAGGTAGTTTTGCCGTGATCGACGTGGGCGATGATGGCGATATTCCGAATATCGCTTCGACGGTCTTGAGGGGCGCGTACGATGGACATGGTGACGGTGCTTCCTTGATGACAAAAAAAGACGCCTCGGTAGTGAGGCGCAAACTTGGCAGTATACTCGAACTGCATTCTCCTACACAAGCTAGGGTCGCGAAATAATATGGAGGGGAGCTTTAGAGGCAGGGAACGCTGGAAAACCACAGGGCGGTTTTCGTGATGCCATGGAGCCGGCTTTTCACGTCACCGTTTGGTCGAAGAGTATGGAGCAGGATGGCTGTGCGTGCTGATCAGGCCTGTTTGAGTTGCGGCGCTTCTTGATCGGTTGGTCTTGGCAAAAACAGCTCCACCGCCTTCATAAGGCGTTCCTGCGAGAAGGGTTTCTTCAAATATTCCGTGGCTCCAAGGGTAGTCGCTTTGGCCATCGTTTCCTCGCGGGTGTCCGCACTGAGGATGATCACGGGAATCCACTGCCATTCCGGCGTCGTTCGAATGGCCCGTAAGACCTCCAGTCCTGATAGGGAAGGCAGACTGATGTCGAGGAGGACCAAGTCCGGCGGCTCGGTTGTTTCCGTGAGACGTTTTGCGTTCCACCCGTCAGGAGCATGCCGGACGGTATAGCCGTTCCGTTCAAGGATGAACCGGACCAAGCAGGCGGTGTCGTCGTGATCCTCGATCATGAGGACGGTCGGTCCAGAAGAGGTCCTAGCTTTACCCATTCGGTCTCCTTAAAGGGGATTCATTGAACTGTAGAAGCCGGTTCGATGACGGCGCGCATCTTGTAGAGACAGGTCTCTTCTTTCCCTCACGTATGCGAGGAGCCTACAGAAATGGGTCACGCGGCCCGTTTCTTTCTCTGGTTGCCCCGAAGGCGATGCTGTACTGATACACGTCGTGTTGGAGGAGCTGCGCTTCCTGCTTGAGCGACGATCTGGTCTTGCGGTGGCGTGGCAGGCAAAACCCGTTTCACCGCCTGCAGCAGGCCAGCCGACCCCTTCTGCTTCGTCACATAGGCCGTGGCTCCTTCGCGTAGGGCTTGCTGAATATCCGGCTCGTAGTCATCGGCGCTGAGCATAATAATTGGCGTGAGTTGCCAGTCAGGATGACGGCGGATGACCCTCAGTAGCTCGAATCCGCTCACATAGGGGATCACCATGTCCAACAAGACGAGCGATGGTGGGCGTATTGTGTCGATCAGGGTACGGGCCTGGCGTCCATCGCCTGCATGGAGTACCGAAAAACCTTCTCGCTCCAAGAGCTGCTTCAACAGCTCAGCGGTATCCTGTTCATCTTCCACAACCAGCACTGTGGTGTTCATGGGCTTGCTCCTTCTGCTCCAAGGACACTACTCGTAGACCACCTTGACCCGGTCCAAATATGAACCCAGCGCAGGGAGATCACGTTCTATCGTCGAGGCGTCTCCCGTCTTTGCCGCTTGTTCGACGACGGCGGCCATGTCAGTGATCCGGTCGAAGCCGTAACTTCCTCCCGCACCTTTCATTCCATGCGCCACAGTGCGTACTGTTTCATAGTCCTGGGCGGCTAGGGCTGCCTGCATCGTCACGACTTCTTTTTTGCGGTTGGTCAGGAATTTCGGGATGAGCGGCTCGAAGGAGGCATCGATATGCACGAGCTCTTCGCCTTCAGCACCTATCTCTTTGGGCTGCGTGTATTCCATTGGCTCTTCTCCGATCAGTCTGGTATCGGTCGTTTTGTCTTGATTCTTAATAGAACTCATCAGGATGGGCTTCACATCGAGTCCTGGGCCGCAATCGAATATTCACCGAAGAATTGAGGCCTGTGTCACCCGAGAGGTAGACCAACTAACTTATTGAGAAAGCTGGGATCATTGCGGTCGGGCTGATGTCGTACGAGATTGATCGACAGATCGGAGCAAGGTTTCCTGTCGGAACGGCTTCAGCACATAGTCTTGGACGGTAAGAGCACGCACCTTTTTGATCTTGTCCTGATCGGCGACCGCCGTCAACATAATTACCGGCACGTTCTCCCAGTCGGGTGTGGCGCGGATGGTCTCCAAAATCGTGATGCCGTCGATATGGGGGAGCTGAATATCCAACATGACGAGTGAAGGGGGTGGCATCAGCGCGACCTTTTCTAGTGCCACAGAGCCGTCTGCCGCGTGTAAGACCTGATAGCCTCGTTCCTTCATGATCAACGTCACGAGATCCGCCGTATCTTGTTCGTCCTCGACGAGTAAGAGGAGTGGGTCCTGTCCAGAAGACGAGTTGTTCACTAATGTGCTCCTTCTCTTAGGCCGCTTGGTCTCTCGGAGGATCGGCGCATTGGGCGATGGCAGTCAGCAGGGTCTTTTTCTTGATCGGTTTCGTCAGATGGGCCGTGCAACCTGCGGCAAGGCACTTGTCTGCTTCTTCTTTGAAGGCATTGGCCGTCAGCGCCACGATCGGCGTGGGCCTGCGCTGCTGCGCTCGTTCCCATTCGCGAATGGCTGCCGTGGCCGTGAGACCGTCCATCACCGGCATTTGCATATCCATGAGCACCAAATCATAGCGACCGGTCTGGAACTTCTGCAGGGCGACGGCCCCATTTTCGGCCATGTCTATCTGATACGGGGTGTCTTTGAGAAAGAGCGCGACCACGTCGCGATTATCTTCCAGGTCCTCTACTAACAAAATGCGACAGGGAGCTAGGGCGGTCTGTTCTGAAGGCTCTGCTTCTTCGCGTTGGGCCGCTCCGACGGGTTCCAGATTCAGCGCAACGGCCAGTGAGTCCATTAAGCGCCGTCGGCTGAGCGGCTTATAGAGGTAGCTGGTGATTCCCAATGATCGAGCGCGACGAGTATCTTCCCCTTGAAGGTCCGAGACATGCATGATCAGGGGCAGCGTCGCCCATTCCGGTCGGTCGCGGATGGCCTGGGCCAGGTCCAACCCATTCATGCCCGGCATGTGATAGTCCAAAATGGCGAGGGTGATCGGCTCGCTCCGCCGATGCGCGTCGTCCAAGATCGTCAAGGCCTGTGCGCCACTGGTCGCTTCCACGAGTTGGGCTCCGCTTCGCGAGAGGTGTTCCCGGATGATCATCACATTGGTCTCGTTATCGTCCACGATGAGCAGGCGCATCGTATGCAGATTCAGGTACCGTCCCGTTTGGCTGGTCACCACGAGGGGGGCTTCAGGCAAGGTGATGGTAAAGGAAAAGGTGGTGCCGACTCCCAATGTGCTGGCTACCTCAAGGCGCCCTCCCATCAGGTTCACAAGATGCTGTGAGATGCTCAAACCAAGTCCCGTTCCGCCGTATTTTCTCGTCGTGGTGGAATCGACTTGTGTGAAGGGCTCGAAGATGGCCTGGAGCTTGTCCGGCGGGATGCCGATTCCGGTATCGGACACCGAAAAGCGGAGGGCGTGAGCGGTCGATTGATCGGGGGCCGGTTCCACGGAGAGCATGACATGCCCGGATTCTGTAAACTTAATTGCATTGCTGACAAGGTTCACGAGCACCTGATTCAATCGGGTGGGATCCCCGACGACGCCCTGCGGGATATCTGGATGCAATCGAACCAAGAGCTCGAGTCCTTTAGCTAAGGTCTTGCCGCCCATGAGCTCCGCGATCGTGTCGGCAAGATGGGGAAGATCGAACGGCACCGATTCCAGCTCCATGTAGCCGGCTTCGATCTTGGAGAGATCTAAAATGCCGTTAATCAGATCCATAAGCGACGAGGCGGCGCGGCTGAATCGGCCGACATAATTGGCCTGGTCAGGCGTGAGCGGCGTTTCTTGGAGCAATTCCGCCATGCCGACGATCGCATTCATCGGGGTGCGGATCTCATGGCTCATTGTCGCCAGGAATTCGCTCTTCGTGCGGGTGGCGGAAAGCGCGACCTGGTTCGCCTCCGCCAACGCCTGATTGCGGGCTTCCAAGTCACGAGCCGCTTGCTCCAGCCTCACCTCGGCCTCCTTGCGCGCCGTGATATCGACGATAGAGGCGAGGATTTGGAGGCCTGTGGGTGTGTGTATGGGGTTGAGGCTGATCTCCAGTGAGA